>JBGSVU010000713.1:0-1704 GCA_041752775.1 Pirellulaceae bacterium
GCCTGGCGGGCTGCGGCCTGCCGTTGTTCTTCCTCGATCGCGGCCTGCAGCCGCCGGTTGATGTCGGTGACTGTGTTTTTGACCGCGTCAATGATCCGGCCGCCGTTTTGCATGGCGCTGCGGGCGTTGCGGTCCAGCTCCCCAACCCAGCGCGACTCGCCCAACCCGCGGCGGTCCTGGGCATCGCTGCCGTAATAACTGAATTTTCGTTCCCGCAAAAACAGCACAAAAACCGCGGCATCGGTCTCACCGGTTTCCGGATGCTCCAGCGTTCCAAACGGCGAACGGTTGGCCAACCCGTGGCCCAGCGCGTATTCGACAGCGTCCATTCCGTTGAAACTGCGCCCGTCCTGGGCAATATAAAACTCGTTGCCGGCATGTTCCAGCAACACCACCGTCCAGTGCGGTGCGTTGGTCGCCAGCCAGCTCTCCAGATCAGCCAGTTGTTGCGGGGCGACTCCCACATCGCCCTTGACGTACAAATGCTGGTCGACCGCGAAATTCTCCACGACATCCTGGGCCGACTTGACGGCACGGGCTGACTGGGCCCCCGCCAGCTGACAACAGACTAAAACCAGAACCGCATGGATTGCCTGTATGAAAAAAGTGGTCCGGGAGGTAAACGGGAAGGCTCGAAACATATTTTTGCAGGATAAAGACTGGGGCCGGTAACAACCCCACGGACACGGAATTTCCACCATCTGACAGATATATTGTAAACAACAACCCGCTGGACCGGTTCGGGCATTCACGGAACCGCCACCCCGCGACCGGAGCCGCCTGCCCGGCATGGAATCCAGGTCCAACATCGGAGTAAGGCCGGGCGAACTGTCCGCCAGAACCGGCAGCCTCCTGCTGTCAGGACATGACCAGACCCGGCATTTTCGTCCGAACAGCGATCGCTTCCGGCCGATTCGGGATTGCGCTCCGCATCCATTCGCTCATTTGCGCCCCTCAATTCTCCAAATCAGTTCGGGCATCATCTCCAGTTCGGTGTAGAACATGGCACTGGCATCGATCCCCGCCTGATCCATCCGGTCCAGATATTTCGACATCGCCGGACGCGAGGCGAAGGCCGGCAGCACCACGATCCAGATGACCCACACGACCAGGCCCGCCGCAGCCAGTCCGAACCGTCCCCGCAGCTTTTCCGGAGTGCTCATTTTGGAATGGCCTCTGCAGCATTCGGAAAGACGACCTTGAACATGAGCCAGGCCATCAGCAGTGTCAATGCAAGGTTCAGGGTTTGACCACAAAGATAAAGAATCAGCGGCTTGCCTCCGGCCATCTGTTTCGACAATTCCCGAAAATTGGTTTCCAGCCCGATACTGACAAAGGCCAGACAGAAAAACCACCCGCGCATCGTCATGGTCACTCCCTTGATCGTCGCCTCCACCATCGCCGGACCGTTCCCGAATGAAACCTGAACCAGCGAAAACACAATCGACGCGCCGACAAAGCCCAGAATGAACTTCGGAAAACGATGCCAGATTTCGACCGCCGCCGGCCTGCGAGAATCCACCCGCTTTTCAACGAAACTGACCCAGTACACAGCCACAAAAAATGCCACGACTCCAATCAGGGTATTCTGGATCATCTTGATCGTCGCGGCGACATCCAGTGCTTCCTTTCCCAGCATCGCACCGGCCGCGGTCACCGCACCAGTCGAATCGATCGTTCCTCCCATCCACGCTCCACCCAGCA
>JBGSVU010000714.1:0-1892 GCA_041752775.1 Pirellulaceae bacterium
GCAATTGATTTTCTGTCCTTTTCACTTACCTTTGAAAACAGGACTTCAGTCGCTTCTCGTCGCGCATCAGACAGTTCATTCGTCAACTCAGATTTCCTGTGCGAAATCTTCGAGCGTATGCGCGCCATTTCCGCATCCCCAAAACTGAGCGACTGGGTAACGTGCTCATTCGACAAGAACGCAATCAAGCCGTTTCGTCTTATGAAAAACCGGATCTGGATTTCTGCAACCAGGCTTATTTGGTGGGGAAGCAACACCTCTTGAAGACTGGCCCATCCTTCGTCGTGGCATTTGGCGAACTCCTCAACAAGCTTGTTAAGTCTGGCCCTGAAATCGGGGATTTGTCCGGAGTCGAAGAGGTCGTCTGTTTTTTTTCTGATCAGGGAGAACTTTTCACGCCATACCCTGGTTTTTTCCCTGAAGGCTGCCTTTTGCTCCACGGTCAACTCAAGCTCGTCAATCAATTCTTCACTTTCAAGAAACGTCAATGATCCGTCAGTCGACAAAGGGGGCGAAATGAACATCCACCAACGAAAATTGCCCAGAGCATCAAACGATGCTGTCGGATTTTTCACCGCCATTTCCGGATCCTCGTATATTGCTCTCGCCACGAACAGGCTGTCGATTTCCTGAAATATCGTCGCCGACAGTCCTGCGGAAACCCAAAGACCGAAACATACCCGAGCGAGCAGACTGCTTGCATTCATCTCTTCACCATCGCCTAAAATCCAATTATGGGACTTTCACCGGCCACTTGCGCCAGCCACTATTGTTGCCTGAAATTGTAATCGGATTTTACCTCACACTTTCAGTTGGCGAGTTGGCGAGGAAGTCCTCCGGTAACCTCCGGTTAGGAGTTTTCCCGCACTTGTTCCTGTTTCATTTGATCGTTTGGGTCGCTTTGGAAATCATTTGGGACTTTGCAGAACCGGGAACCGGGTTTGGACAAGCAGAGTTGTCCGACAACCAGTTATTCAGCCCGTTTGACAATTTTCCTGCCCGCCGATTTTCTGATCCGACCGGAAAAATGTTGAGACCGGAAGAATTTGCTAGCTGTGGACTGCTCGATTGCGTCGTTTCAGCGGGCTGGATTCGCAGCCAGCACGGATTGCAGGAAACTCCCTTCTGGGGGCGTTACTCGGGCTCGGCCCAAAGGCGGATGGCGCCTTCTTCGTCAACCTCGATGCTGATCAAATTGGGGTGACAGCATACCGGACAGTCTTCCACATAGCGCTGGTGAGTGCCCTCGGACAGATCCACCGGCACGACAATCTCTTCGCCGCAACTGTCACAGGTATAACTGGCATCGTCTTGCATGGTCTGCTTTCCGGTCAACAGGGCCGCCGGGTTCCGGGTGGGAAGTGGGAAGGCCCGTGCAATTCTATCAGCCGACGAAGCGGACGGCGTTACCAGAAGGAAAATGGTTTGGGGGATTCAAATCCGCGTGCGCAAGTCAAAGCCGCGGGTTTCATTTTGCCTGACCGATACAACCGGGAATGCCGGCAGAACCGGTCCCGACATGGATCGGGCCAGGCGTCGTGACCGATAGCGACAAGAGACCGGGGGTATTGCGCGGACTGTCATGGACCGGCCGTGGTGAACTGTTTTGCAGTTGGTAATTGGCGAAATCTCCTGGTTTTTGCAAAGGCCACTGTTCCAAATTCAGATTTGAGAATTGCCCTTGCTGTTGCGCCTGCATGGAAGCTGTCACGACGCTGAACGGAAAGTCATTTACCGGTGCCTGCCACGATCATCACCATTCTGGGCGTCTGTCTGTGCCTGCCACTGCTGCTGGTTCTGGCCGCCTGGGTCTGTCGCGAGTGGATTGCCGTGCGCATGATCCACCGCCAGTTTCACGCCTGGCAATCGGCCATGCGTACGGAACTGGACCG
>JBGSVU010000715.1:0-4476 GCA_041752775.1 Pirellulaceae bacterium
GCTTTGCCGTCCGGTTTCCTTGTCGTGTTTTTTGCTCGGTGATTTGGGCCGGTCAATGTGTCAGGGCGTAGGTTACGATGTTGATCCCCAGCGGATAAGCCAGTCGTTCCGAATACTCCCGGAAATACCCCTGGTCGACTCCTTCCCGTTCCCAGCCGTCACCCAGATCGGTGTTGTGGCAAATCACCATCATCAGGCGACCGTTGTCGTCTTTGATGGTCCGATAGTGTGGCTGTTCGGCGTCCCATCGTTCCGTGCGGTATCCCCGCAAATACGAATGCACGCTGGGGATCAGCGGTTTTTCCTCCAGCCGGTAGACCATGTTGAAGATCTCATGCTCCAGCGGAATTTCCTCAATGGCCCGGTCGGGAAAGACCCGCCGGATTTCCCGCTCGAAGTTGTCCCATTCCTGTTCGCCCCAGAAATCGTCGACCATCAGGAAGCCGCCGCGCAATAAATACGACCGCAAGGCGACCACCTCGTCTTCGGAAAAGTACAGTCCGCCGGGCTCGATGATGTAAATGAACGGGAAGTCGAACAGTTCCGGGTCGGTTAACTGCAGGATCTTTCCGTGCGGATCGGTTTTGATCGACGTCAGCTCCTGCAGCCGATAGGAAAAATTCAGGTCGGCGTCGGGATAGTCCGTTTCCCAGCCCCACCGTCCCCGATAGGAGCTGTAGCGTATCCGGGCAAAAGTAAAGACGTCATTCGAAAAAGCCAGATCGTTTTCCCAAACCGGGACTCCGTTGCGCGGATCGGAATCGCTGGAGTAACGGTCTCTCCCCCGGCGACGAAAATCCTGATAGTCCTGAAAATCCTGGGGGGTCATCAAACCTGCCGTCACTGCCGTCAGCATCAGCCATATCAGCCGGTTTCGGATCATCGCGTCACTCCCCTGTTTGCGTCGGCGGGCAGAGCAGCCCCGTTGCTGTCGGATTCAGTCTCTTTTTTCTTTTCTTCATCCATTTTCACAATCTCCAGCAATAACTGGTGAGCTGCGCGATACCGGGGAGCTGCAGCGAGTGCGAGCAACACGTTTCGTTTGGCCAAATCCAGTTGGTGCCCGCGGAACAGCGCCGACGCCAGCCGGTAATGGGTGTCGGCCCGGTCGAATGGTCCCAATGATACCAGAGCCGACAGCGCGCGAATGGCCAGCGGATCATTGGCCGTTTGTTCCGCCGCCAGTGCCATCGACCGGTGCGCCGATTTCAGCATCGGATTGATTCCCTGCAGCCTGTCGGACACCCGTTCGACATCTGCCCAGTTACCAGCCGCCGAGTGGATCTCAATCAGCCGCACACAGGCCGCCACGTCGTCGGCATCGAGTGCCGTCAACCTTTCGAGGGCAGCGGTTTCCGCCGCGATGTCGTTCTGGCTGCGGTGAATTTCGGCTTTCAGGGCCCAAGCTGTCTCGGCGCCTTTGGTCTCGGGATAAATCGAATCAAAACGCCCGATAGTTTCCAGTGCGGCCTCCAGGTCCCCGGCCTCCACCTGGCTGCCGGCCAGTCCCAGCAAACCATAAATATTGTCGGGATGCCCGTCCAGCCACTCCTGCCAACCCTCCACACCGGCCACCGGATTCCCGGGTTTTGTCCAGTCCGCAGCCGGAGCCAATTCGTTTGCCAGCCGCGTTGCGTATTCTTCAAATTTTTTGTCCAGAAAATCCACAGGGGCCGCGTGTCGGCGGAGTGCATCGTTGATCGGCGTTCCCGTCGCCAGATCATCCAGCAACGCAACCATCGCCGCCTGGCCGAACTGCTCGACCAGAAATCGGACCACCAGCGACGATTCGTAATAGGCAAAACGCAGGTGCTCACCCGAAGGCGGACTGAGAAATGCACTGCTCAGTTTGCTGACCGGAGTCAGCTCGCCGCCCAGAATCATTTCGCGATACCGGGGAGTCATCGTGTCGCCCCAGGCGGGATCGGCCAGCTGTTCCTCATACACCGAAATCCCTTCGCTCAACCAGCGTGGCATCCGGTTGTTGGTCTTCTGCAGCGTCACCACATGGCAGAATTCGTGCCACAGAACGCTGCGCCAGTTCGTCAGTGAGGCGCCCTGTGCGGCGGGGCTGTTCATCGTCACGACACGGCCAAAACAGACTCCCAGAAATCCGGCACCACCGGGCAAGCCAAATGTGCGGATGGCGAAATCCTGTTGTCGGGGAAAAATTTCGATGAAGATGGGCGTTTGCAGCTGCACCCCGTATTTCCCGACCAGTTGTTGGCTCTCCTTTTCCAGCAACTCCAGAACCAGTTCGCCGTAGACTTCCGCTTCGACACGATCCATGCGAACCACAAAGCCGTTTCTTTCGATCGTCGCGAACTGGCTGAGGTTGTCTCGCAGCTCTACGAGGTTGTTGGCGACGACGTTGTACTGGTCGGCGTCGAAAACTTCTTCGGCCAGTTTCCAGCCTTCCAGCTCCTGTCCCAGCCGCAACAGGTCGTGGGCCAGCTGGATTTTTGCAGTCAGCAAACCGGGCTCGTACAGCAACGCCATCCGCTGGTACTCGCTCCCCTCGGCAAAACGGTATTTTTTCGACAACTCACGGCCGATGATGTGGTCGACCAGGCCGTTGTGTTCCCAGTGCTTCAGGGCCCGCGTGCGACAACGCCCTTCTTCGGCAGCGTCGTTGTTCAAATGGGCCAGTACGGCCCGATACGACCAGGCTTCAAAACGTTCGGGATTGACTTTCAGAATCTTCTGGATGTTCGTTTCGGCACCGGCATAGTCCTCGGCCGAGATCTGCCGTTCAACGATGACCAGCAGCGACCCGATGTGCTCCGGATTGATTTCCAGCGCCCGATTCAGTGACTCTGCGGCCTTTTCTGGCAGGTTCGGCTGGTAAGCGAGTGCCAGACCCAGATGACAGTCCGGGTTCCCGCGATCCAGTTCAGCGGCTTTTGCAAAATTGGTTGCTGCGAGGGCGAAGTCATTCTTTTCCAGAGCCAAATCGCCGATCGCCATCCAGCTGGCCGCCAAAGACGGATTCTGGTCGCGGGCCCGGGCAAAAAATTCGTCCAGTACCTTCTTCGCATCGACCCGCCGTTCCAGCATGTAGCGGCCGACAATGACAAGGTCCCGCGAATTGCGGTAACGCCAGGGTGAATCCGTCCAAAGACCTCCGATTTCCGCTTTCAGCTCAAGTGCCCGGGTCAAGTCATTGTTGTAGTCGTGGACGTTGGCGCCCGTCCATCGCAACTGGACGCTGTACGGAAACTGTTCCAGACCAGCATCGATCGTTTGTTTGGCTGAAGCATAATCGCCTGTTGCGATCTGGGCTTCGGCCTGCAGAGCAATCCAGTCTTCACTGGAAAAAACACTTTCCCCAATCGCTGCGGTCGCTGCCAGCAGCACTTCGGAATACTTGCCCTCATAGAACAGGGAACGGGCCGTGTCCGTGGTCGCCTGGCCGCTCGCCGTTCCGCAGCAATTCAGAGCGGCCACGAGACAGATTGCCAAACCAGGCAGGATTCGGCACCATGATGCGATACGTGCCGTTGCCAACACGGGGAACAGGATCAATGTGGACAGGATCGCTGTGGATCCAGACGGTCCAAGTGTGAAGTGTGTTGTGACGGGGGGCCTGGCGGGAGTGGATGGAATGTCCATCACCCTGTGTGCAACACCATGAAAGAATGGCCAGTCCATTCGCTGTTCCGAGTCGATTCAGTGACGCTCCCACCCGTCCGAACCATCATACCCGCAATCGACTGCCAAAAGTCACCGGGCCAGCGGCGCGGACTTGAAAAATCCGCTAATGCCGCAAAGGACCCGTTGGCGCCCGGTATTTTTGACCGGGACTTGTTTGTTCGACTGTCGGCCACCAGTCGGGTTTCCAGGGGCAATGTTGCCCGACCTGGGCCGACGATCGAACGAAGGTTTACATGAGGCTTCCGTTGCCAGGCAAAGACCAATGGGGTCTCGGCTTCCTATACTGTGATTTTCACTTCTGAACGACGAACTTCAACTCACCGGAACAGGTTAATTTTTGTGGCATTCGGCCCCGTTCCGTCTCTGGCCTCCGGTTTTCAGTCATGGCCGGTGAAACTACGATAGTGACATGGCAAAGACTCTGGTTACAACCTGTCCGGCCTGTGGAAAAGTCACTCAACTGTTTGACTTGAGACGGACACCCTCCGAAGACATTGGCAACGCGATCAAGAGGGCTGCCACAGATGGACTCGGACTGGAATGGGTCGATACCGGTTGCGAATGCCCTGCTGCGGCAGATTCCGGATCAGATGACGCGGCCTCGGGGGCGGCACCGCCCTACCGGTTCAACCTGATGCAGTTGATGCTGGTGGTCACCGTTGTGGCTGTCGTCCTCGCAGTCTTCCGGCATCCGATCAGCCTGCTCTTTGATGAAGTCGTCCTGAAGTGGGCGGCCGTGCCGTGGTCCCTGTACGGATGGTTCTTTTTCGGAACGGAAATCATCAATCCGAAAAAGCTGGGCAAAAACCCGATGGGTATTAT
>JBGSVU010000716.1:0-9133 GCA_041752775.1 Pirellulaceae bacterium
TCGTAGCTGAATTTGTAGTCGGAGCTGCGGTTTTGCGAGAGGTCGGCGTATTTCAGAGCTCCAATTCCCACGACAGCAGCGATCTGGTCCGTTTCATCCGGACTCAGGTTGGCGAGATGCGGCGAATTCATTTCGGCCAGCACATGGCGGGCTTTGGTTTCGGCTTCGTCCAGCAGGCCTTCCAGCCCCACCGCGTCACCCGCCCGTGTCTTGAAGGGGCGACCATCCTCGCCCAGCACGGTGCCGAAGCTGACATGGACCAGCTGGACGCCGGACCAGCCCCACTTTTTCGCCGCCGCAAACAGTTTGTCGAAATGTTCATGCTGGCGATGATCGACCACGTACAACATCGCGTCGGGCCGCCAGATCTGCATCCGGTAGCGGATCGTGGCGAGGTCCGTGGTGGAATAGAGAAAAGCCCCATCGCTTTTCCGCACGATCATGGGAGTCTCAAAACCTTCGAGAAATACGCAGGTCGCACCGTCACTTTCCCGCGCCAGATTTTTCTGTTCCAGTTCATCCACGACTGCCGCCAGCTGGTCATGATAGAAGCTTTCGCCCAGCTGATGGTCAAAAGTCACGTTCAGCCGCCTGTAAACCCGTTCAATATCTTCCAGACAGTGGGGCAGAAAATCGTTCCAGAGTTTCAGGTTGTTTTCGTCGCCTGAATGCAGCGCGGCGGTTTCCTCCAGCACGCGTCGGGAAATGTCGGGGTGGGCGTCGGCGCGGGATTTGAGGTCGGGGTCGCTCTCTACAGAATCGATCTGCCGTTGCAGGGAAGCGATAGTGGCCTCAAGCTCGCGGATTTTTTCCCGCTGTTTCTCCGTCTTTCGGCGCTGCTCTTTAGCTTCGGATTTTTCATCGGCAACGGGCTGTTGCGAAATCGCCTGCAGTTCGCCCTGCGCATGGTCGAGGGCTTTGGCCAAATCGAGTATTTTGCGGATGGCATCGTGATAATCGATCAACTGCCGCACGGTGCGATAAAGTTCACCGAGATGGCGGACCGGGTTGCGCTTCCAGCCGGCCGGGTCGGGAAAGTTCCTGAAACCATACATGATCATGCCAAACTGCGTACCCCAGTCGCCGAGGTGATTGTCCGTAATCACCCGGTGGCCAACAAATCTCAAAATGCGGCTGATCGAGTCGCCAATCACGGTGCTGCGAATGTGCCCGACATGCATCGGTTTCGCAACATTGGGTGAAGAGAAATCGACGACAAAGGTTTTCGGTTGCTCAACGGGGCCGATCCCCAGTCTTTCATCGGCCAGCGCGGCCTGCAGTTGCCGCTTGATCCAGTCCGGATCGAGTGTGAGATTGATAAAGCCCGGTCCCGCGACTTCAACCTTGTGGCACAACCCGTCCAGATTTACTTCTGCGGCGATTTCTGCAGCAATTTCCCGCGGCGGAACGCCCAGCTGTTTTCCCAGCGGCATGGCAAAGTTGGCCTGAAAGTCCCCAAACTTCGTGTCCTGTGTGGCCCGGATCATGGACACAAAGGGCTCCGGTTGTGGCACCCGTTTTGTAAGGACTTCGGCGAAACGGCAGCGGACAAGATTCAGTGCATTCATTCAGAAATTGGGACGGAAGGTTTTAAAAAGACAGTGAACTGGAATTCGCGATAACAACCGCATGGCCCCGGATTCGCGGCTGTCGGGTTGTCCATGTTTTAGGGGTGCAGACCCGTTTTTTGGCGGTACATGGGGGGCCTGATTGCAAGTCACGCGGCCGAAAAAGGCGTCTCCCCCCGGGCGCGTGAACGGCTACGGTTCGGGTCAGGCGGATTCAGGACCCCTGTCCCTGGCCCATGCTCAAATTGTGGATTCTCAGTCCTTATTTGCCGAAATCTCCGGCGCGAATCACAATCAGTTTATCCGGGTCGATGTGTTTTTTGAATGCGGCCTGGATGGCTTCCGGAGTCAGCGCCGCGATGCGACGCTTCTTTTCACTCATGAATCCGAACGTCCGGCCGAGATTCAGGTTGGTACGGATCTGACCCGCGATGGAGCCGTCGGCGGCGCGCGAAACCTTTTGGCTTTCCAGCCACGCGGTTTGCGCATCGGATACCTCCTGGGCCGTCACGCCATCATTCAGGAAACGGTTCAGTTCTTCCATGGCCGCCGCTTCCACGGCGTCCATATTGTCCGGATTGGTGATCGCGTTGATGGTGAACCTCGCGTCGTCGCCCCGGGCAGGGATGCTGAGCGATGACGAAACGCCATAGGACAAACCTTCCTTCTGCCGAATCCGGGTTCCGAGGCGAGACGACAGCGTGCCTCCGCCAAGGATAAAGTTGCCCAGTTCCAGCGCCTCCACGTCCGGATGCGATTCGTCCATGGCAAAAGCCAGTCCCGCAGTAAATACGGCATTGGCCTTGTCCGGCGTTTCGATCACCATTTTTGCTCCGGACAAATCGCGAACTGCCTGGCGGTCGATGGACCGGTACTCCACCTCCGAGTTCCAGTCGGCGAGGATCTCGCCCAGCACCGGCAAAACCTCCTGTGGTTCGAACTCGCCCACGATGGCTATCTCGCCAACAGCCGACGAAAGCTGCGACTTGTAGACCGACCGGATATCCTCCAGCGTCAGTTTTTCGATCCGTTCAATCGTCTCGTCCAGCGTTGGGGCGTAGCGCACGTCGTCGGCGGGGTAATTCGACAGTGCCCGCGACATTTCGTTGGACGCCAGCAATTGCGGTTCGGTGCCAAACTGTTTCAGCATCGATGCCATCCGGTTTTTTGCCTGGTCAAAATCGGACTCGGGAAAAGCCGGATCACGGAGGATTTCTCCGACCAGTTTGATCGCCGGAGCCAGCGAGCTGCGTTTGGCTTCGATCGAGAAAGTCAAATCTCCCGGAGTCCCGGCACCCATTCCGCCACCACCGCGGCCACCCCGACGTCCGCCGCCCCCACCGCCTGGCGAAACGCGAATTCCCAGCTCGGACATTCGCGCCTGCAACGCCTGGCGGTCGAGTGTCGAGGTGCCGGCCATCAGCATCTGCGGCAACATTCCGGCGGCTGTAGTCTGGCCGTTCAAGGACTCTTCGTTGCCGAAATGCAGCGTCATGGTCAGGTTGACCGTTTCGCCGCGATTTTTCTTCTGCAACATGCCGATTTTCAGGCCGTCCATTTCGATCGTTTGCACGCGGGCGTCCAGGTTTTCCGGGCTGGTGTCAAACGCTTCACCAAATTCGAGGGCGACGCCGCCATTGTAGTCCTTGACCAAATCAGGTATCGATGCAACGACCGGGATCTGCATCCGTCGGGGCGATTCGGTCGGGATAAACATGCCGACCGTGCGATTGTGAACCGGAAAATAAGTCCGCGCGACACGATTCACGTCATCCATGGTCACGGCAGCCACCCGGTCCCGCTGCAAAAACAGCAGCCTCCAGTCGCCGACCGACGAAGCGCTGCTGAGTGCCTGGGACATCCGTCCCGCATCGTTCTCCATGTTCTCGGAGGCCCGTTGGGCCCGCATTTTCGCCCGATCGACAGCCGCCGTTTCAAATGAATGGTTCTGCAACGAATCCATCGCAGCGAGCAACGCTTCGCGGGTCTGCTCCAGTTGTCCTTCGGCGGGTGATGCCGAGAGGAAAAACAGCCCCGGGTCCCACGAGTTGTCGGCGCGGGCCGAAGCGCTGGTTGCAATTCCGCTTTCCACCAGCGATTTTTCCAGCAACCCGACTTTTTCTTCCGACAGCACACTCGCCAGAATGTTCAGTGCCGCCCAGTCCTCATGCGCAGCGGCCGGCATGTGATACGCGGCCGCGACACTGCCGATGTCACCCACACGGTTCAGCGTCACCAGCCGCTCACCATCCTGGGCCGGCTCTTCCGTATAGGCGGCAGTCAGTTTGCGTTCGGGCCGGGGAATGGAGCCGAGGTGTTTTTTCGCCAGCTCCAGCGCCCTCGCCTCTTCGAAACGGCCAGTCACAATCAGCACGATATTGTCGGGCTGGTAAAACTTGCGATAGAACGCCCGCAGGTTGTCGATGGGCACACGTTCGATGTCCGAACGGTTGCCAATGGTGGTTTTGCCATAGTTGTGCCACTCGTACGCAGCCGCCATGATCCGCTGCATCAGCACGCCCTGGGGACTGTTTTCGCCGCGTTCGAATTCGTTCCGAACCACGGTGAATTCGGACATCAGGTCTTCGTGGCGGATGAAACTGTTGACCAGCCGGTCGCATTCCAGCTGAATCGCAAACTCCAGATTTTCATCGGTCGCCGGGAGCGTCTCGAAATAATTCGTTCGGTCGGAGTTGGTCGTGCCGTTGTAACTGGCTCCGTGGTCACGCAGCGCGGTGGGGACGTCGGGAAACGACGGGGTCCCCTTAAAGACCATATGTTCCAGCAGGTGGGCCATGCCCGCTTCCCCGTACCCTTCGTGACGGGAACCGACCAGAACGGTCATGTTGACTGTTACAACCGGTTTCGACGGTTCGGGAAACAGCAGCAGTCGGGCACCGTTGTCGAACTGGTATTCCGACACACCTTCCACCGAAGCCACTTTCCTGGGCTCACTGCTCTGGGCCGCAACCACCCCCGGCAACAGAACCAGGACGCTCAGGAATAACAGACGCTTCATGGCACACTCCAGTCAACTGGCGATTTTCCAAAGTCACGGTCCCACTGCCGGAAAAGTCTATGGCAGGGACAACCATCGTTCAATCAGGCCACTGCAAAGGTAACCGCATGGGACGCCAGAACAACTGGGGACAGTCGTTCTGCAATCGCTCGCTGCGACCGCGATATTCCGGACGACCGTAACCCCCGGCCGATTTCCTGCAGTTCGCCAAAAAAAAATCCGGCCCGAATGGTATCCGCGTGCTACGTTCCGGCAGGTTGGAAAGTACACGACAGGACACGGATGATTCGCGCGAACGGGAAACCATGTGCGGGCAACGGAGGGCGTTCGAAATGGCAGGCGGGAACAGACAACGATGGAAGGTGGCCCTGTTGGCCGCCGTTTTCGTCGCCCATGCGAGCCTCGCGCTGGGGCAGATCCGCTTGCCCGCCATCGATCCGACGGGCAACCGGATCTTTTTGCCAGCTCCGAATTCTTCGAACCTGCTGTTGCCCGGCACCTCCCAGGGGGGGCTGTTCGGACACCATCGCAACACACCGGCCACTCCTGCGTCGGCGCCTGCAACTGGCGGCAATCCGCTGCAGCGAATTTTCGGTCATCACCAGGCCGGAGGCGGAACGGCACCAGCAACCCCAGCTTTTACGCACCCGGCCGATCCGGCGCCTTGCCACAGTTGCGGACAACCGGGGTGTAATGGTCAGCACTGCGGTGCCAACAAAAAACATCTGGTACCGAAACCCCCGATCGCACCCACGCGCGGCCAGCTGGGCGAAATCATTATGACGCCCCACCGGATCGTGGCTCCTGTCGGTGCCGAGGTCGTGGTGTTGGCAGGAATCTGCGGAGGCGACGGCTATTTTGTGAAAAACCAGCCGCTGGAATGGATGCTGTCCAATGACAGTGTGGGTCAGATTATCGAAGTCGGTGGCATGGATCACGCCGCTTTCAATCGCGCGGTCCCACCCAGCAGCAAAAAATTCGACGGTCAATACGCGCATGGACGAACCGGGCTGAAGCCCCGGGTCATCTCGCGCGGGACGCCGTCGCCCGGGGACGACATTGACGTGCTGGAAGGCCAGACATGGCTCAGCCTGCATTCGGCCTCTCCCGGAACGACTTACCTGACCGCTGTCGCACCGGAGGCCACGGCGTGGGACAAACGACGCGCGACCACGATCATTCACTGGGTCGACGGGCTGTGGGCAATTCCCTCACCTGTTGTCACCAAAAGCGGTACGGTGCAGCCGCTGACAACGAAGATCAGCCGCACGTCCGATGGCAGTGGAATTGCCGGATGGAAAGTCCGCTACACGATCGTGGGCGGTACGCCCGCCGAATTCGTGCCGACCGGATCGCAGTCCGCCGAAATCGAAAGCCAGTCGGATGGTCTCGCGACCGTCCAGGTCCGGCAACAGGCCGGAAAAATTGAACCGGGCACGACCCAGATCCGCGTCGATGTGGTTCGCCCCCCCGTCGCGGGAGAACAGGAGCTGGTTGTCGAAAGCGGCCTGACGGGCATCACCTGGAGTTCTCCCGCACTGACCTTGCGTGCCATCGGCCCCCGCGCCGCAGGAATCAGTGAACCCTACAACTATCGCGTTGAAGTCTCGAATCCGGGCGATCAGGTTGCCCGCGATGTCGTCGTCAGCACCGAGGACCTTGGGCAGGGCGTTGAGTTCGTTTCCAGTGATCCGAAACCTTCCGTCTACGGCAATCGTTACGAGTGGCGGCTGGGCGATTTGCAGCCGGGCCTGCAGCCGTTGCCGATCAACATCCAGCTGCGCAGTCCTGAACGGGGGATAAAACGGGCCTGTTTTCGTGTGGCAAGCCAGAGCGATTCGCTGGAAACCGAGGCCTGTGCCGAAACAGAAGTCGCCGCGCCCTGCCTGGGCGTCCGGCTGGACGGTCCGACCACGGCCCGCGTGGGTGACGAATTCCGCTTTGACATCGACGTCGTCAACCAGTGCGACGAGGCTCTGGAAAATGTCCGCGTCAGCGTGCAATACGATGCCGGTTTGAATGCGCTGCAACTGGGGAATCCGATCGAAGCCAACATCGGAACGCTCCGTTTCGGTGAAAAGAAAAGTTTGCCGCTGACCTTTCGCGCCACGCGTGACGGCGTGCAATGCTTCGTTATGAATGTCGTGGCTGATGGCGGTCACACCGCTTCCGGACGCCGCTGCATCGAAGTTGCCAACGTGGTGACCGGACAACTGGGGCTGCGCCTGACTGGCCCCCAGCTGGTGACCACCGGCCAGACAGTCGAAACGACCGCGACCATTACCAACACGGGAACCATTCCACTGGAATCGGTCACGGTCACCAACCGTTTTTCCCCGTCGCTGCGTCCCGTCCAGTCTTCGACACAGTATCGTGGCGAATGGCTGGGAGAAGACCTCGCGATCTTTGTCGGTTCGCTTAACCCCGGCCAGTCGGCGAACGTCACGGTGCAATACAAAGCCATGGAAGACGACCCCCAGGCGATCACCCGTTTTTCCGTCAGCACGCCATCCGGAGCCCAGGCCCAGGAAGAAATGCCGATTCGAATTGATGGCCCCGGCGACAGTTCCCGTCCCCAGGATCCGCAATCCGGAAACCCAGGCGGGATCGCTGTACCATCCGACCCGCGCGGCGGGCTGGCCGTCAAAGTCGAACCGTTGCAAAACGAAATCGTGGGCGACGGACGAACGGCTTCACGAGTCAACCTGTCGGTCACCAACAACCGTCAGACGTTCGATCAAAACGTCCAGATCATGATCATCGTGCCGCCTGGACTGCGGCTGATCGACCTGAGAACCGACGAAGGCGTGCGCCCGAACGTAACGGTCAGCCCCGACAACACGCGTTACCTGCTGGAGACCCAGCGCGAAATGCGACCGGCCAGCACTTACAACTTCGTCGCGGACGTCGTCGGAGTCCAGCCGGGCCAGGCGACGATCGAAATCGAGGCCACCAGCGACAACACCCTTGGGTCGGTCTCCAGCCAGGCCGCTCTCCGCGTCCTGCCTGGCCAGTAACCGGCCGCCCGCCTGAAAACGATGCTGCTGCAACTGGAGTTTACAGGGTTTACACGCGCAACTCGGCGGTCGTTTCGGTTGAAGGATATCGCTGCAGAACCGGATCGATGACTTCTGCCAGGAATTCGTCGACTTGTTCCGGAGCCCGTCCGATGAATTGGGCGGGGTCGGTCAACGAGTCGAGATCGACGCCCGCAAACGCTGAATCGTTGCGAATACGGTGGAGCAAATCGTTGGGCTGGCCCAGCTGTTTTACGACACGGGCTGCTTCCTGGCTGTGTACCCGGATGATTTCGTGCAATGCCTGACGGTCGCCTCCCTTTTGAACGGCCGCCATCAGGATGTTTTCCGTTGCCATGAATGGCAGTTCCGCGTTGAGATTTTGCAGCGCGACCCGGTCGTAAACCACCATGCCGCCGGCGATGTTTTCGAGCAGGATCAGGATCGCATCGACCGCCATAAAAGCCTGGGGGATCACCAGCCGCCGGTTTGCACTGTCGTCGAGGGTTCGCTCCATCCACTGGGTGGCGAGGGTCTGGGTCGTGTTGGCGGTCAGACTGCTGACAAAACGCGCCAGTCCACAGATGCGTTCGCTGCGCATCGGATTGCGTTTGTAGGCCATCGCGGACGAACCGATCTGGTGTTGTTCAAAGGGCTCCTCCAGTTCCTTGCGGCTGGCCAGGATCCGGATGTCGGTCGCCATTTTGTGCGTGGAAGCGGCCAACCCGGCGAGGGCGTCGATGACTTCGGCGTCAATTTTGCGGGAGTACGTCTGGCCCGTCACGGCGTAGCTGGAAGCGAAACCAATTTCCTCGGCGACCATCTGGTCCAGCTGACGGACTTTGGAGTGGTCGCCGTCGAAAAGTTTTAAAAAGCTGGCCTGGGTCCCAGTCGTTCCCTTGGCGCCCCGGGCCCGCAACCGTGCGGCGCGGTATTCCAGGGTTTCCAGATCGAAAACCAGATCCTGCAACCACAGGCAGGCCCGTTTGCCGAAGGTGACCGGTTGGGCTGGCTGCAAATGGGTCATCCCCAGGCAAACTGTACCGCGATGCTGACTGGCAAATTCCGCGAGGCGTCGAATCGCACTGGCCAGTCGTGACTGAACCCTTGCGAGCGCATCGCGGATCAGGATCAGATCCGTGTTGTCGGTGACGAAACAGCTGGTTGCACCGAGATGAATGACCGGGCGGGCGGCAGGGCAGAGGTCCCCGAAGGCGTGAACATGAGCCATGACGTCGTGCCGGAGGCTTTTCTCGTAGCGGGCAGCGGCCTCAAAATCAATATTCTCCAGGTTTTTTTCCATTTCCTGGATTTGCTGGCCGGAAATCTCCAGGCCCAGTCGCTGCTGGCATTGAGCCAGGACAAGCCACAATCGCCGCCAGGTCGAAAAACGGCGCTGATTGCTCCATAACTGGCTCATTTCTGCCGAACAATAACGGGTTTCGAGCGGATTCTGGTAGCGATTTTCGGCGTTGGGCAGGGTTTCTGGCATGATTTCCCGGATTTACGGATCAGGGGAGCTTTCGGAT
>JBGSVU010000717.1:0-3271 GCA_041752775.1 Pirellulaceae bacterium
TCGCGTCTCGGGCCAGTACGACCTGCAGGATGGCACACTCAAATTCAAATATCTGAAACTGGGCACGAATCCCGGACCGGAAGAGGTACTGCAACTGGAATCCATCCTGCTGGAAGCGCTCAAGTCCGTCGATTCCTGCAAACTGGACGGAACTCACCTGGAACTGATGAGCGGCGATGAAACCGTCATGCGATGCCGCCAGGGCCGATGACTGCTTCGGACTGATATGGACTGCTCTGGAGTGCAGTGCACTGCAACTGGAATCCAAATGTCGACAAAGTCCTGATGACCTGGAGACGCGGTGCCGCAATTGTGCACTGCAACTGGGTTTACATGGCGACAGCCGGATGCACTCCTCGTGAAGCCCTCTGTGAAGTCCTCTTTGAAACCGGGGCAGGTCAGAATCGCAACTGCAGGATCCACTCCTGCCAGGACTCTTGAAAAGCGACAAGGTCGTCATTTTTCAGGACCGCCTTCAACGTCGTCACGCCTGTCGGATCGTCGGCCGACGCAGCGCGAAACTCGTGATAGAACTGGTGCAACAGGCCCTGTTGCTGCAGCCAGTAGCAGAGGTACCGGGCCTGGGCGTAATTGGTGCCCCGGTCGTCACCGTAGAATTCCCGCGTCGTGGTTGTCATCAGTTCGCCAAAACCCGGCAGGCGCTGGTCTGCAATGGCCAGCTGCAACCCGCGCAGCCGCCAGTTTGTTTTCCCGGCGATGTGGCCATCGACTTCGTCACACTGTTCGTACAGCGACGCCAGGCCTTCGTTGAACCAGGATGGACAGCCCGGAAAATTCGCGGCCATGAACGGGTGGACGATTTCATGGACCAGCGTACCGCCACCGGTAGCAATATTCATGATCAGCTTTTTTTCCGCAGCGGAATAAAACCCAAAGGGAGTCGTCGGCGCCCGTCCGATCAGGGATTCGCATCCCGCGTCGTAGCTGTCCTTGTCGCCAAACAGCCAGATTTCAATGATGTGGTCGGGGTCGACTTCGAAATAGTCGGCCTTCAGTTTTTCGACGGCCCAGTGGATCGTGCGCTCGCAACGCTGCCGAACGACCTCCGGTTCTTCATTGCCAATCACCACGAAAGGCTTTTCCAGCAGAATCGTATAACCCTGATCGCCCAGTCTCTGTTGCAGTTTCAAAACGTATTCGGCGTACTCCGCATCGGAAACACGCCCCCGTTCCGGCATCATTGCAGCAGTGACCGGGCCGCCATTCTCCGCCAGGGAACTCACCTGCGAACCCACCTGCGAACCCGCCGGCGCCCCCGTAGCCGGATCCTGCCGGGCGTCACAGCCGCCTGAAAAACCCAGCGTCAGAAACACCAGGACCAAAAGCCCGCTGATTTTGGGACTGTTCATCGATACAATTTCAAACCAGGAAAACGGACCGACCAGAAAACACGCCGGCTTGGACGCCCCCAAACTGCCGCGAGTTCCCTCACCACTCCCCCAAATTCAAACACGCTCCCAAAATTGGACAGGGGGCTTTTTTAACAACGAGTGCTTGACCTGAAACGGAATGGACCGGGCAAATGAAACGGCCAAGGGGCCATCAAAGGATGGCGGCCGTGCAAAAATCGGTTCAGCCCCATCCTCCGACTGGTACTCCCAACTGAAAAAAACCGTCGACGCGAACCGGATTGGGTGGCACATTGTTTCTGCGGCGATACTACAGTCTGGCCCGGCGGGAATGGAGGTATTCGGTCAGGGCCCGGTCGAATTGCATGCTGGTGTCGAGCGGGACGTAGTCGATCCGCCGCTGCTGGAAATTCTGGGCCAGCTCTTCACGCCATTTCGCAATCTGGTCAAGGTACGACTGTCGCACGCCGACCGCGTCGGTGTTGACCGTCTGGTCGGATTCGGTGTCGTAAAATTTGTGCTGCCCGACGAACGGAAACGTTACCTCAGCTTCATCCAGAACATGAAACACAATCACATCGTGACCCGCGCCGGAAATTCTTTGCAACGCGTCCACCGCGTTCTGGCCGGGCATCAACAGGTCGGAAAACAGCATGATCAGGCTGCGCTGGCGCAGCATCGCCGCCAACTGGTTCATGCTGCCGGCCAGGTCCGTGGTCCCGTCCGGGCGGGCCTGGGACAGTAGCGACAGCACGTTGGCCAGCTGAGTCCGCCGGCTGCGCGGAGCCACACTGTCGCGAATCCGGTCGCTGAAAGTGATCAATCCGACCGGGTCCTGCTGGGACAGCATCAACCAGGCCAGCGCCGCAGCCAGGCAGACCGCATAGTCGAACTTGGTCATCTCCTGGCGAAAGGTATAGTCCATGCTGCGGCTCAGATCGACCACGAGATAGCCGTTCAGATTCGTTTCGGCTTCGTAGCGCCGAATGTAATACTTGTCGGTTCGCGCATAGACCCGCCAGTCGAGGGCGCGCGGATCATCGCCAGGCGAATAGCGGCGGTGTTCGCTGAACTGGACGCTGAAGCCATGCAGGGGGCTGGCGTGCAGGCCATGCAGAAATCCCCGCGCAACAAATTTGGCGCGAAGGTCCAGCCGTTTGATCTGGTGAATCACGTTCGGTTTCAGATACTCTTCGACCAGCATCGGTGTTTCCGCGTGGGATGAATCAAATCGGCAAAGGACGGACAGCGGACCAGCTGCCGCTGCTATTTGGTGAACTTGGGAATCTCCGGCTCGGGAATTTTCTCGATCAGATGCTGGATGATTTTTTCCGACGTGATGCCGTTGGCCTGGGCCTGGAAATTGGTGCTGATGCGGTGCCTCAGGACGGGCACAGCGACCTTGCGGATGTCATCGACACTGACACTGAAACGGCCGTCCATGGCGGCGATCGCCTTGCCACCCGAGAGCAGGAACTGGCCGGCGCGGGGCCCGGCGCCCCAGTCGACCATTTCGCGCACCATCTCGGGCGCGGAGGGATCGGCAGGACGCGTGGCACGCACCATCCGCGCCGCATATTTGACGATGTACTCGGTGACGACCACGCTGTGAACCAGTTTTTGCAGGTTGATGATGGCTTTGCTGCTGAGGATTTTGCGGATCTCTGGCGATTCCCCCGAACTGGATGCCGTGAGGATCTGTTCTTCTTCGTCGGAGGTGGGGTATCCGACTTTGATATTGAACATGAACCGGTCCAGCTGGGCTTCGGGCAGCGGGTAGGTGCCTTCCTGGTCGATGGGGTTCTGGGTGGCCATGACCAGGAACAGCCGGGGCAGCGGGTAGGTCTTGCCACCCACGGTGATCTGCCGCTCGCCCATGGCCTCCAGCAACGCCGACTGCA
>JBGSVU010000718.1:0-7621 GCA_041752775.1 Pirellulaceae bacterium
GCGTTTTTTCCGGCGTCGAGCGTGGTGCCTCCGGAAATCAGGGCAACAAAGCCTGGCAGGTTTTCATTTTCCGACCCCAGCCCATAGGTAACCCAGGATCCCATCGAGGGTCGTCCGCTGCGTGCCGATCCCGAAAGCAGAAACAGCTGGGCAGGCGCGTGATTGAATTCGTCGGTGTGCATCGAACGAACCATACACAACTCGTCGGCCACTCGCGGCAGGTTGGTCAGTGCGTCCGACATCCACATCCCCGATTCGCCGTGCCGGGAAAATTTCCGGGGGGATCCAAGCAGTTTCGGAACACCTTCGGTAAAGGCAAAACGTTTGCCTTTCAAAAAGGATTCGGGGCAGTCCTCATTGTTCATCCGCACCAGTTCCGGCTTGGGATCGAACAGGTCCAGCGTTGGCGGGGCTCCGACCAGATGAATGTAAATCACGCTTGTGGCGCGCGCCGGAAAGTGAGGCGGACGCGCAGCCAGAGGGTTGTCATCCAGTCCGCTGGCATTCCCGCGGGCCGTTGTGGCCTGGCCGATCTGATACCGGGATGCCGCCAGAGACTGTGAGGCCAGAAAAACGCTGCCCAGCGCCAGGGGACTGGTTTTCAGAAAATGGCGGCGCGTGGCCTGAAGCAGGGAAGGGCTGGATGCAGGCGTCATACAGGTGTTTCCTGGGAGGTTGCTTTCCAGTTCATTGCCCTGACAGCATCTACCGTTATGGCACAAAAAATGCCGCCACGGAATTCGCGCGGGTCGCCACGATTATAACCCGCAGCAACAACACCATTCTGCTTCAGTTTCCGGCCTGGCAGAAAAAAACACCCTGGCAGAAAAAGCACCAGCGTCCGGTTGGCCGGAGTGATGGCAGTCGGGAATCCCGCCAGAAATGACGCATCCCCGATCGGGCCCCATGGTCTATACTGGGATTGTTCGCAAGGGCCCGGATTTGCCGTGTCGGGCCCCCAGTCGTGTGGGCTCCAGCGTCCCGACCGAGTCAGGCAGGACCGACTGAATCAGTCAGGTCCGACCAAAAAAAGGCAGGGAGGTGTCTGCGGCTGATTCCGTTGCGGGCAGGCGTACCGCCACGGACCAACCTTTCTTTCCCCCGTCGGCAGGGCTGCCGCGATTCCGGAATTCTGTTTTCATTCGACCCATCCATGTCAGAAAATTTTGCGATTACCACAACGGGCGAACGTCTCGCACCAACCGAATCCGCAGTGGGCGAGTCCGTCCGCAGCCAGTGTACCGAATTGATCGCGCGGTATGCGCGACTGATCACGGAACCGCGCCTTGCGTGGACAACTCACCTGAGGCTGATTCGGAAACTGGGCGAAGGCGGCCAGGGGATTGTGTTTCTGACCGAACGGCGGGGTGCAGACGGGTTTACACTCCCGGTGGCCCTGAAGATTTTTTCGGCCGGTCGCTACAGGACGCCCGAAGATTACGACGAGGACATGGTGCGGATGAGTTCGGTCGCGTCTCACGTGGCCCAGATTCATCACGAAAACCTGCTGCAGATCCAGAATTTTCTGGACCGGGACCGGGTGCGGTTCATGGTCATGGAATGGGTGGAAGGTTTTGACTTGCGGCGTTTGCTGACCACGCGAATGTACTCGCTCGCCCAGGAACGGTTCAGCGAAAAGCGCTGGAACCAGATCAATGAAATACTGTTGACTGCCGGTCCGGAACAGCCCCGTTTCCAGCCCGGCGTCGCCGTCTCGATCGTCCGCCAATGCCTGGACGGTCTGGCGTCGCTGCACCGCTCGAACATTGTTCATGGCGACGTCAAACCGGCCAATGTGATGATCAAACGCACCGGTCACGCCAAGATCATCGACCTTGGAGCAGCGTTTGAACTGGACGAACCCCCGGCCCGCAGGTCCTGCACACCAGCCTATGCGGCGGTGGAAGTTCTGGCGGGTGACCAGAGCTCGCCCCAGTCGGACCTCGCCAGTCTGGGGTTCCTGATGGTGGAATTGCTGGCCGGGAAATCACTGTTTGATCCGCGGCACGATCTGCCGCGGATCCTGCAGGACAAAAAAACCATCCTGCAGCGTCTGCCTGACCTGTTGCCGCAGCATGTGCTGCGAAACGAGCTTCTGATGCATTTCATTTCGGGGATGGTCCACCCCGACCCGGGAATGCGTTTTCGGTCGGCTGACGATGCCGCCAATTCACCCCATGGAGCTGCGGGTTTCCTGCGTCAACTGGTCAAAGGCGACATGGCCAGCGAGTACCAGAATGATCTGCGGCTCTGGATCGACGAATTGCTCGATTTCGAAACCGGCCACGAACCGGGCGAATAGCCTGTTGCGGCACCGACGGGCGGGCGTTACCGAATGACGCTGGACCGGGCGGAAACTGTTATGTTGCCGTTCCGGGCCTGTCCCCGTCATCGCGTGGACGGATTTTGCCGGTGGAAATTTTCGCGATCAGGCTCCAGTGGCAGGCGAGCGCCGCAAGGATGCAGAGATGAAAAGTCTCATGGGAGCTCCAGACCATGGGAACCAGAGTTGGCCCGTTCAGGGTATCCCCCACAGCGCCCACCGTGTACAGAACGCCGCCTGCGATAACGGGAATCGCTGGTTTCCATCCATACTGACGAACCAGCAAAAAGGTGGAAATCAGGCCAACCCACCCCATCGCAAGAAAAATCATCGTGCCCACGACACTGGACAGACTGTCAAAGAACAAGGTTCGGAGCGTCATGCCGACGATTGCAATGGTCCACAGGGGAACCAGAATCCCCCAGCGTTGCCAGCCCCGAAACAGAACTCCGTGAATCGGAGTAAACGTCCCGGCAATCAGCAAAAAAATCGCCGCGACATCCAGCCTCAACAACACCCGGCTGGGTGTGTACCCCGGCTCGAACATGTGAAACACGCCGCTCATGGAAAGCAACAACACAGCAGTCAGGACAAACACACCACAAAACCAGAAGCGGGCGCGGTCCTTCCATGCGGACCAGACCATCAGCACGCCCAGCACCAGAAAGACCAGCGCTCCCGCCAGGTGCGACATGCTGCTAATGGGCTGGTTGAATCCGGGCAGTCGATACCAGTCCTCCATGATGCAAATTGCCTTTCCGGATGTGCTGTTTTAACCCGGGTGCGGATCAAAGATGTCAGCGAACGAGGGATTTCTTGCCAGATGCAGGGCCGTGCGTTCCGCAACCGCGCAGATTGTCAGGTAGGGATTGGCGCCCAGCGCTGTCGGAATCACCGATCCGTCGGCGACATACAGGCCGGGATGGACTGCAGGCAACCCGGACACCGGATCGGCAAAACCGCCGCACCGGCCATCGTA
Source organism: Pirellulaceae bacterium (assembly GCA_041752775.1). Classification (GTDB taxonomy): domain Bacteria; phylum Planctomycetota; class Planctomycetia; order Pirellulales; family Pirellulaceae; genus BJ22. The sequence continues at coordinate 3,303 of JBGSVU010000718.1, forward strand.
GACCTGCCCCAGATGATTCACCACGCCGCAACGCGGATCATCGGCCATGTTACAACCCCCGAGGGGATGTACGGTTACCAGCTGGTTTCCAAACGCTTTCAGCCGTTTGTATCGGCCCCCTTCGACCCAGGCGACCCTTTCAAACTCTTCAAAAATCATGCGCCGGTAACGGCTTTCGGTCAACCCCGGCCAAATGATCTGGTAGCGTCCGTCTTTCCAGCCGATGCGACCGGACGCCTCATCGTGCCCGATCGCCAGCATCACCATCGAATGGTCCATCGAGCGGTCGCGCAGCAGCGTCGAAAAAATCGGACTGACGCCGCGCGGAATCGCCGCATCCTGCAAAATGAACTTGTTTTCCAGGCCGGGCCGGTCATAAAAGTTGAGGGTGGCCTGGACCGTGGTCCCGACGGGTCCGGAGCACTCCGTCAAACAGGTTCCCTCGCCGCCAATATGGGTGGAATCGCCCATGTCAATGACGAAACCGAGCGCGTTGCCGTTGGCCGTCCAGTTGCATCCGAGCGATGGAGAAAATTGAAACTGGTCGTTTCGGGAATCGATCAGGATTTCGGCACTGGCCGGGCTGCCACAGGCCAGAATCACAACGCGTGAGTTGATTTCCACCGGGTGGCGGGTGATTTTTCCATGCTCGTCGTTGATATAGGTCAGATACAGGCGATAGTAGCCGCCCTTGCGGACGATCCGGTCGACCTGAACCTGGGTGTACATCTCAGTACCGTTCCAGCGGGCGACCGGCAGATAGTTGTAGACCAGTGTGTTTTTTGCGCCGACGTTGCATCCGGTGATGCAGTCGCCACACATCGTGCAGGGTCGCTGGATCATCCGTTGCGGGTTGCGCATCTGTTCATCGAGGTAGCGATGGTCGTACATCACAGCGACGGGCGATCGGTCGAACGTGTCGGGGTTGCCGCTGATCGCTTCGGCAGTTCGGCGGCGTCGCGCCATTTTGGGCACGGCGTCCAGTGGAGTCCGTGACAGGGACAGCTGTCGGGCAGCCATGTCATAGTAGGGCGACAGTGTTTCGATGTCGCGCAGCGTCTCAGGCCAGCGGTCCTGCTGAAACGTTTCCGGATGAGGACGCAGCGCGACATTGGCATTGATCAGCGATGTGCCCCCCAGTCCGCTGCCGTTGAAGATGTTGACTTCATCATTGAACAGGATGTTGTACAGTCCCAGAGGGTTGATAACCTGGCCTTTGGTGGGCCCCATCATTTGCTGGCGGGTTCCCTGAAAGGAAGCAGGCATGCTGTCGGGGAAGGATCCCGGAATCCACTCCTTTCCCCGCTCCAGCAGCGCGATCCGGTGTCCCGGCCGCATCTTCTGCGACAGCCGCGCAGCGCAAATTGCTCCCCCGTAACCTGAACCGATGACGACGACCGAAAAGTGCAGACCGTCGGCGCGTTCCGCTGTGGAAAAAAGTTGCCGAACGGGCGAAGAAAGCCTCCCTCCAAAGGGCTGCAGCGAATGGCAATAGTCGTTGGCCGCCTGCTGGTTCACGGTGTTGTTGCACGGTTTGCGGTTGGGCACGACCGGCAGAGTCCTGTCCTGAATGCCTTCCTGGGCCGCGGCGTTTGGGGTTTTGCCACTCAACGTTGCGACGGCGCCGACCGCGCCGGCCATACCGGCCTGCAAAATCGAGCGACGCGTCGGTTGTTGTTTCTGCTCCAGTCCGGAAAGGGCGCTGGAATGCGGCGGGCCGCCGGCGGAAGGGGCTGAATCCGCCTGAGTCTGCTGGAATTTCATGGTTTTATCGGGGACGAGCGGATTCCGGCTGGGCCGGGAAACGGAGACGGGGCACTGTCCTGCTTTCCGGTTTATCGGAATTGTCCCTGTTGTTCCTGTTATGTCGCCGGGCGGTTTGTCGGACCTCGGGCTGCGGCCCTGTCGCTGGCTCCGGTTTGGTAAACTTTGCCGCTAGCGACAGCGGGAATTGGCGACAGCGGGAAATGGCGGCGCCGGGGAGTTTGGAATCGGGGTCACGATTCACACTGCGCGGGTGGCAAAGCACGGATTTCCGGGAAAGAAAAAACCGCGTTCGCAACGGGTTGAGATTCCGGGAAGGGGGGAGCTCAGATGCGCATCACGGCGCGCTGGGCTTCGATGGCTTCCAGCTGGTAGAGCTTGCCTTTCCCGCTGCCAGGACAGTCTTCGCAGGTCCGCTCCCACGCGGCTTCGTTTCGCAGATTGGAATCCCAAAATGGCCACGTGCGGCACTGCCGGGGGCGACTGTTGTAGACCTGGCACTTGCGCGCCACGTTGTCGAAGAAAACGCAGTCTCCGTTGGGGAATTCCTTCAGGCTGCGCCGAATGCCAATCTTGCGGGTGTACTGGTCCTGAAAAGTCTCCACATCCAGGCCAATCTCCGCAGCGATCGCCGCGATTTCTTCGGCGTTGACCCACACGAACCCGGCCCCACCCGTGCAACAGTCACCACACTGGCTGCACTGGAACTTCAGGCCGGCGGAATACCAGGGTTTGCTTTCAGACATTTTATCCTCGCGGCCGGGACGGAATCGATGGGTTGCCCGGACTGTTAATGATCTGCAGAATCGCGTCGGCCACCCGGTCAATCTGCTCTAGTGTGTTGTACCATCCCGGGCTGATTCGTAAAGTCGCCGCAGGGTCCTTTTGCCCTATGAGCGAAGCGGCCGCCAGTGGAGCACAATGCAGACCTGCACGAACATCGACCGAGAAACTGGCGTCGAGAATCCCCGCCACATCGTGAACATCCTGTTCCCCGAAAAGGAGACTGCAGACCGGGATCCGTTCCCCCGACTGGCTGCCCACAAGGACTGTGTTTTCATGATTGCCAAGTCGGTGACGCAGACGCTGATCGAGTAACAGCTCGTGCTCGCGAATCCGCCGGATTCCGGTTTCCAGCACAAATTCGATTCCCGCCAGCAACCCGGCGATATTGCCGACGTCGAGGTTGCCGGCCTCCAGTCGGTGGGGAAATTCAGCGGGCTGGGAATGCGATCTGCTGTTGCCGCCCGTCCCACCCTGGCGCCAGGGACGGATCTGGCTCGCGGCCCGACCGCTGACCAGTACCAGCCCGGTTCCGAGGGGGCCGAACAGCCCCTTGTGTCCCGCCATTACCATCAAGTCGCATCCTGTGGCGTGAAAATCGACCGGCAATTTCCCCGCAGTCTGGCTGGCATCAATCAGTACCAGTGTCTGCGGCGAAACCCGGGAGACAACGTCGCACAATGATTCAATGTTCTGGACGGTTCCACTGACGTTGCTGGCGTGATTCAGACAGACCAGCCGCGTTTCGCGGGAGACGACCGCCGCCAGTCTGGCCGGATCGATTTGTCCGTCGGATTCCGGAGCCAGCAGATCGACCCGGACGCCATGCTGGTCGCGCCAGTGGTACAGAGGCCGCAGCACGGAATTGTGTTCCAGCGTCGTCGCGACCACGTGGTCACCGGGCCGCAAAACTCCGTGGATTGCCAGGTTCAGCCCATCGGTTCCGTTGTGGGCAAATACGACCTGGTCACTGTCGCCGGGCGAAAACAGCTGCCGGATCCGCTGACGACAGGCGGCGACAATGTTCTCGGCCTCGCGTGAGCGCCAGTTGTTGCCGCGCCCGGCTGCCCCCCCGCACTCGCGATAGAAATCCGCGATGGCAGCGATGACCGCAGGTGGTTTTGGCCAGCTGGTGGCGGCATTGTCAATCCAGATTCTGTCGTACAATTGAGGTCCGGAGTTCCTGGAACATTGTGGTTGTTGAGAGAGCAGTATTGTACAGGATGAATGCAGCATGGAGATGAAAACGATTCTGGATTTTGCATTGGTTGCGGCTGGCGGAGCGCTTGGGGCCATGGCGCGATTTGCGGTCAGCAACGTGTTGAATCGTGACAATGGGTGGCCGGCGGGGACGTTGCTGGTGAATCTGCTGGGCTGTTTCGCCATCGGGATGTTTTACGGGTGGGGTGTGACCGCAAAAACGGACCGGGTACGGCATTTTGTCTGCAGCGGGATATTGGGTTCGCTGACAACGATGTCGGCTTTTTCGGCAGAGGTGGTGGGAATCAGCGAACGCGGCCAGCGGTTGTTCGCGGCAGGATATGTTGTGTTGTCTGTGGCGGGGTGTCTGCTGGCGGCCCTATGCGGAGTCCTCCTGGCGCGCTGGTTCGCGCCGGCCGGAGCCGGTTACGGGAACGGCGCGGGATAGACGCCCGGCCGGGTTGTGGCGATAATTTCCGACATGGATCCATTACGATTTGCAGTCGCTGTCATACCGCTGGCCATGTATTTGGCGCTGATCGGTTTTATCAATTTGCGTCGCCGTCCGTTTG
>JBGSVU010000719.1:0-2097 GCA_041752775.1 Pirellulaceae bacterium
CCAGGCGTGCGACAGCGCTGCGGCGGTCTGTTCCCGGGACGCGCCCAGCATCCACGCAGCCACGGCCGTGCTGGCGACTCGCACCAGCAATACGTGATCCAGCCCCACACGATTGAAGGAGTTTTCGAGTGCCAACACGCCCTGGATTTCGTGGGCCTTGATCATCGCGGTCAAAACATCGCGCATCGAAACCGGTTGTTTCCGAACCCGCGACTGGTAGTCCGCCACGGCCAGAATCGCGCCGAGGTTGTCTGAGGGATGTCCCCACTCGGCGGCCAGCCAGGTGTCGTTGAAATCCAGCCACCGCACGATCGTGCCGATATCAAAGGCGGCTTTGACCGGGTCCAGTTCCGAGGCCGTTCCCGGCACACGGCAGCCACCGGTCATCTGGGCTCCCGGAACCACCGGGCCGAGCATCTTTCGGCAAGCCGGATAATTCAGCGCGAGGAATCCACATCCGAGGCTGTCCATCAGACACCAGCGGGCGGTCTCGTAAGCCAACTCGCTGTCGATCTGTTTGTGGTGAACGTAGTCGGCAATATCGATGAGTAATGAGTCCATGTTTCTCCAAACGTAAAGCGTTAGAACCAGATCAGGAATTCGACCGGATTGACTGGAACCAACATCATCTCTGTGCCCCGGATCTGTGCCCCGACAAGCGTGAGCCGTCCGCCCAGGTTCGCCCCCCGGTCCTCTGCGCCCGCATTCCGGTCGAGCATGCGAAACCGGGGGATTTACAGGCTAACCTGCATGATCCGGTTCGGGACAAGAATAAAACAAAACAGGCGAAAAAGCCATTCGGGTCAAAAAGGGCAAAATACCCCAAGAAGTGTATTTTGGAATCTGGCGGGTTCTTGTACCTGCCATCTTCTTGTACATGCCATCGCGACTGGAATATACTGCCCTCCAGCATTACTGACGGCATTCCTGACAAGTCATATACGGGAGGACGTTACCATGTTGACCCAACCGTATCATTGGCAGGCGATGTCACCCCGACCCGGCCGGCAATCCGCACGGATATCCGCTGCCGTTATCCTGTTTGCAGCGTTCACCTGTTTTGCAATGGGGCAGGAACGGTCGAGATCTCTGCCGGATGATTTGGCTGAAGGCCTGACAGAAAGGATTACGATCTTTGATCCGGGGCAAGCTCTGGAAGACTTGATGGCCACCCGGTTTGGCCAGGTTCTGTTTGAGGGAAAACTCGCGAAAACCCTCGCGAGGTCGGGCGGTAGAATGGCCTTTGACCGCGCTTCATTTGAACAGTGGATGGCGGGGAGCAGGGACTACTTTCCGCAACAGATTGACATTGCTGCCAGCCAGGATCTTTACGAAACCTTCGGACACATCATGACCGGGGCCTATGCAATAAACCTGCTCCAGGTAGAGTCCACCAGTGACGTCGAACCGGCAGAAAAGGAACTTATCATCGGTGACCTTGAAACATGGTCCTCCAGGATTGCCTTGCCGGCCATTCTCGTCCGAATTCACTGGTCAAATGACGAGGCAACCAGCCAGCTGCGGGGACTGCTTCCCGTTGTGGCCATGCAGGGATCCTCTCTGGGACTGGAATCGAAAAAAACAGAAGACGGAATTGAGTTGTTGGGTGCGCTTGGCGATCTGGTTTCGGAAGACCTTCTTTTTGCCATCCTCGATCCTGGGAGCGATACCGATTACGGTAAACTGGAAACACTGGTCACAAATCTGGCGAATCTCGAAATCCGGCTGGGACTCGAAATCCAGGGAAATTCCCTGGAAGTGTCGGTTGGAACCCCGCGATCCGCAGCGGAAAAACAGCCGGCGAGGCATTTTTCCAGCAGTGTCGGCGAGCATACTCTCTGTCACCTCAGTTTCCACGCCAGTCACCTCAATGCCGTGGCGAATGAACTGGAACAGTTCGACAACCGCTGGAGCGAGCTCAAGGTCTACCAGACCTATGCCGAAGACGATCTGGAAGATTTTCTCGGTGATATCCGTAATATTGTCGACAACATGCGGTTCGCAGCCTTTGACGGCGAACTTGTCGTCAACCAAAAGCCAGATGGTGTCGAGGCGCGATACCTGTCGCTGGGAGCGGCAATTCGCCCCCTCAAACCG
>JBGSVU010000720.1:0-7389 GCA_041752775.1 Pirellulaceae bacterium
GGGGCATGACCAGGAACAGGTTCGCGTCGACTTGACCAACCTGAAAAATGGGAACGACATGATCGTGCTGGATGGCGGCCATCGAACGGGCTTCGGCCAGGAACTGCTCGCGAATACCGGGCCGCGTGTGAGCTTGCGGCAGCAGGAACTTGATGGCCACCGGACGTTTCAGCACGGGGTCTTCGGCTTCGAACACCTGGCCGAATCCCCCTTCGCCGATTTTGCGCAGCAGACGGAAACCGGCTACGTTCTGACCGACGGTGTAGGCGCCTTCAGCGGACAGGTCGACCGGCTGGGCAGAAAATTCAAACGTGCGGGTGTCAAAGCGACCGGGGGATGAAACGCTATCGGTGCAGTGCGAACTGTGCAGTCGATTTAGCGCCGACCGCACCGCCGGGAGCAATTCCGGGCAATTTGCGCACAGTTGTTCGGGGGAAACCGGTTCGCCGGCGTCGCGGGCTGCCTCCCAGCGGGCGAGCAAGTCGAGCAATTGGGATTTTTCGGTCATTTCGGTTTTCTTTTTATACCAAAAAACTCGGTCTGCCCGATCACAAGAGGGCCAATCTCTTTCAACCCTTACTTAAATGATAAGTTGCTGCCGATCAACCAGCTACCCGCTACGCAAAATCACCCGAAATGTAGAAAAATTGTCCGCAGTTGTTCAGCTCTCTGAAAAGCCGTGCAATAGTCCCGGTTGGTCTGGTGCGAAGTTTGCCCGCTTGCACATGAGAAAGAGCAATTGAGGACGATTGATCTGCACTCCTGCACCTGTTGACTTCGATCAAAAAAATTACAGCCGATCAAGACACGAAAAAGGATTTTCGCCGAGTCAGGCAATGGATCCAGTCGGGCTCTGGTCCAGTACGTGCGAATGGTCGATTCGACCGAGCCAACGCGGCCTTCATGGCGCCAACTGCGGAAGGCAAACCGGATGGCAAATCGGGATCAGGATCTGGTTTGGGTCGCGAGAAACAAGGGCGGTCACGTGCCCCCGAAAACGTCTTTGGAACGGGTTCCGGGACTGTTTCAGTCGTCTGTTGCGACGTTATTCCGTCCAAAATACTGCCAGTTTGAATTGGAGCCAAGCAGGACTCCGTCGAAGGGGCCCAGAAGTCCCGCGGTGGCACCATTCTGGCAATGATCAAGCATGGACCCCAGAGCCATCGGGCTGAGAAACTGGCTGGCTGAATCCCGCAGAAACGAATTCAGTTCTTCTACAGGTTCACCCGATGACAAAACCATCAGACGACCGGAGTCCAGTCCGCTGGAAACCAGTGAAGCCGGGTCACCGACGGAAGACAGGGGAAATAGCACCGGCAAATACTGGTCGGCATTCTTGCCGCCGCATTTGTTGCCGGGGGAATGTGTGGCGACAAGTTCTTCAGGCATTGGAAATTCCCAGCGATCGAAACGGCAATACCCCCACAGCTTGTTCTTTGCTGACAGATTCTGAACGATCTCGGTAGCATGAATCAGGTCGGATGCCGGCAAGAACTTTCTGAAGTCGCCATCGTGGGCCAGCTCCCGCACCAGATTCTCGTTTGTCACCTGCACTCCGGACGGAACGTGGACCTGACTTTTTACAGGTCGCCTCAAAGCGGGCTGGCTGGCCGTTTCAAAGCCGTTCAAACGAATTCGGAACAGCATTTCACCGGCCCTGACTGCGTCTCGATCATTCAACCAGAACGAGGAACATACCCGACCGTTCACGTTGATTTGGGCTCCGTTCAGTCCATGAACGGCGCATCTGTTATCCGGAATGGAAAAAATCATGTGCATCGGCAACAGGTCCGGAGTGTCGAGGTCCATGTCCGCCAGCCAGGAGTTTCCGACCGAGAACTGCTGGCCCCGCTCGATCCAGGTTCGCCTGCCGACTGCTACGCCTTCTTCGATTTCAATGACCGCCTGCATGATTTTCAGTCAGAAACAAGTTGACTCGTTCTTGCGACTGGTACAGCCCAGTCAGCTCCTGACACTAAAATCACGAAACGGGAAAAACTCCGGACATTCGGGTTGCACATTCCTGAAAAACCGTGAAAAACTGGCATGTTAAAGAAAACGTGAGTTCAAATCCCTCCCGGACCCTGGCTATTTTTGCATGTAAATTCGGGCCGGCGCAAGTGGTCCGTGATGCTGCCCTGGCCGGGAACCACAATGTATTATCCGCGCCTCTGCAGAAAAGTTGCCAGGTGGGATTCTGCTTGACAAAAAGAAATGGCGTTGCAGGGCATCGGCATTCCTGCAGCGGCGGCCTGTTTTTGCCGCATTCGGGCTGAAAAAGGCACCGCTGGGGGCTTTCAGCCGACTTGATTCTGAAAAAATTGCCCACAGGTGTCCGCTTTCATGCCTGGATCGTGATTACTGGAATGAAGGGGAAAACTGGTTCAAGACGGGGTGGCTGCAATTCGGATTTCAACGAATTAGCATAGGCAAAACTGCGCGGCCTGAAACTGTGATGAATTCTCCGCTGGGCAGACATTTGGAAATCGAGGCAGGACAACGATCTCATGAGAACCACCGCCACTCAATCCACGCGAATGATTCAGGTTTGGACCTCGATGGGCAGGGACTTCTTTCTGCTCAAGTCGGTTTCCGGAAAAATGCGCCTTTCCGGGCTGTTCGAGTTTGATCTGGAGATGCTCTGCGACGACCCGTCGGTGGACCCGGCGACCATGATGGCCCAGAATGTGACTGTTTCCATGGTTTCGGAGGGCGACCGGACCCTGTTTTACAATGGTTACATTAGCCGGTTCTGGTACGAGGGTAGCTCCGACCGTGCAACCATTTACCGGGCTACTGTTGTACCCTGGTTGTGGCTGTTGACCCAGGCGACAGACTGCCGGATTTTTCAGACGAAGTCCGTGCCTGAAATTCTGGAACAGGTCTTTGGCGAATTTGGTTTTGCTGATTTCGATCTGGGCCAGTTGCGGAATCAGTACGAAAAGCGGGAGTATTGCGTCCAGTACCGCGAAACGACCTTTGATTTTGTTTCGCGACTGATGGAGGAAGAGGGGATTTTCTATTTCTTCCGACACACGGACGGAAAACATGTCCTGCACCTCGCCGACAGTCCGGTCGCATACCAGGAGATCGAACAGTTCGAAGTCGACTTTCCCACCCAGGGAGACGAGTCGAGTCAGGGCTGCCAACTTTCAGCGTGGGAGCACAGGTATCGCTTTGTGTCGGGCAGTGTTTCCCACACGGACTACAATTTCAAATCTCCGAAAACGGGTCTGCTGAGCCTGGAGCCGAGTCGCCTGCCGGTTCCACAAACGACTCCCTTTGAAGTGTTCGACTTCCCTGGCCGTTTTGTTGCTGGCGGAAAAGGCCGCGAACTGGCAAGAATTCGCATGCAGGAAATCGAAGCGGACTATGATCAGGTTAACGGAGCGGGCAATTACGAGACGTTCCGGCCCGCCGGCATTTTCAAAGTCAACAAGCACAGGCTGGAATCCGAACGGGGCAAACAGTATGTGATATCTGAAGTCGATTTCCGGGCCACTGTCGGGGGCTCGTATCTTGTCGGTTCGGAATCGGGAGAAACCGCTTTCGAAAACAGGTTTGTGGCGCTGCCTGCCGAGACTGTCTTTCGGCCAAAACGCCTGACGCCAGGGGCAGTGGTCGAAGGTCCTCAAACCGCCGTCGTTGTGGGGCCGAAAGGGGAAGAAATTCATACCGATGAACATGGGCGTGTCAAAGTCCATTTTCACTGGGATCGGCGCAGCAAACGGAATGAAAAGAGCTCCTGCTGGATTCGCGTCTCCCAAAGCCACGCGGGTGGCGGTTGGGGCGGAATCGACCTGCCCAGAATTGGCGAAGAAGTAATAGTCGATTTTCTCGAAGGCGATCCCGACCAGCCCCTGATCACGGGGCGGGTCTACAACGGGGACAACCGGCCCCCGTTTGCTCTGCCTGCTGGAATGACCCGAAGTGGCATGAAGTCGAATACGCACAAAGGCTCAGGGTCCAACGAAATCAGCATGGACGATACTGCCGGTGCCGAACAGATCCGGACCCATGCCCAATTCAACATGGACACAGCGGTCGGCAACAACCAGACGCTGGTCGTAAACGTCGACCGAACCGACAGTATCGGCAACAACGACAGCCAGACCGTCGGTAACAACTCCACGACCAATGTTGGCAACAACAAAGACGTTACGGTTGGCAACAACATGAACGTGAATGTCGGAAACAAAATGGTTTTCAATGCCGCGACCTCGATCACGCTGAAATGCGGAGCCTCGAAAATCTACATGAATTCTGGCGGCATCATCAATATTACGGGAACCATAATCACGACGGCAGCTGCCGCAAACGCCGCCGTCGCGGCGCCGCTGACCCAGATTGTCGGGGCGGCGATGCTGACCACGGTTGGAGGAGTCAACATGATGACGGGTGGCGTCTGCAAAGTCGCCGCCGCAGGACTGGCCAGCGTCTCCGGGGGCAAGGTCGATGTGACCGCGTCGGGTACCACGGCCATCAAGGGAGGATTGATAACCCTCAACTGACCGCGGGGCAACTCGCATCGTTATCCTTTCTGTTTGAAACAGCTTTTTCCGTCAGATTACCATGCTTCGATCAGCCACCCAGTCCCGCCGTCCGATTGCGGTCTACACTCCGTACGGGGAAGACGTGCTGTTACTGGACAGTTTTCAGGGGAGCGAAGGCCTGTCCGAGCTGTTCAATTTCGAGCTGCGGATGGTCTCAGGAGACCCAGCCCTTGACCCACGGTTGATTCTGGGACGCAATGTCACATTCAGGCTGGACCATGAGCTGGAGTCGCCGCGCTGGTTCAATGGTGTCGTCAGCAGCTTTTCGCTGGTCGACATCGACGATCGCCAGGCGGTTTATCATGCGGAAGTGGTGCCGTGGCTGTGGTTCCTGACAACGACTGCTGACTGCCGGATCTTTCAGAAAAAAAATGCCGTGGAAATCATCGGGAAGATTTTTGCGGAGTATGGATTTGCGGATTATGAAACAAAAGAACTGCGGTCCAGCTATCGGAAACGGGACTATTGCGTGCAGTACCGGGAGAGCGACTTTGCCTTCGTATCGCGGCTGATGGAAGAGGAAGGCATCTGGTATTACTTTCGCCACGAGAACGGCAGGCACACGCTGGTTCTGGCTGATTCGGTGGGCAGTTATTTTGATATTGCTGAAGCCGAAGTGTCAATCGCACAGGAGGAAGAACTGGGAGTTGTCAGTACCGGTGTCATCCACTGGAAACATGGCACGCAGGCCTTGACCAGCCGGTGGGCCGCTTCCGATTTCAACTATAACCAGCCCCGCATGAATCTCCGGACAACGGTCGATTCTGCGCTTCCTGCACTTTCATCTTTGCAACTGGAAAAATTCGACTTCCCTGGCAGGTTCGGCCTTCCCGACGAAGGTCGGCAGCAGGTTCAGGTACGCATGCAGGGCGAAGAGGCCAGACATGAATGGGTATCGGGCGAAGGTGTCCGGGCGACTTTTGCTCCAGGCGGCCTGTTTCGGGTTGTCTCGCATCCCAATCCGGCCGAGCAGGGGCGGGGTTATGTACTGCGCCATGTGAAATACCATGCCGGAAGTGTGGGGAAGTACACCAGCGGCGGCGATGGCAGCGAATTGCCGTGGAATACGGAATTCGAGGCCATTCCTGATTCCGTCCTCTTTCGGCCCGAAAGAACCACTCCACCTGCCGTTGTCGATGGCCCCCAAACTGCGGTGGTGGTCGGCCCCCCGGGCGAAGAAATTCATACCGACAAAGACGGCAGGATCAAAGTCCAGTTTCACTGGGACCGCGAAGGGAGAAAAAACGAAAACAGTTCCTGCTGGGTGCGTGTATCGCAAATTCATGCCGGTGCCGGATGGGGCAGTATCGATATTCCGCGAATCGGCGAAGAGGTTGTCGTTTCATTTCTCGAAGGGGACCCCGACCAGCCGGTGGTCAAAGGCCGGGTCTACAACGGGGCCGCCAAAGTCCCCTTTGGCTTGCCCGGCGAAATGACCCGGAGCGGCGCCAAGTCCAACACCCACAAGGGAAGCGGCTACAACGAAATGTCGATGGACGACACGGCCGGAAAAGAGCAGATCCGGACCAACGCCCAGTTCAACATGGATACGACCGTTGGCAACAACCAGACGCTGGCAGTCGGAGTCGATCGGACAGCCAGCATTGGCAACAACGACTCTCTGACCATTGGGGGCGATAGTGCAACATCGACTGGCAACGATGCAACTGAAGTTGTCAAGAACAACGAGAACTTGATTGTCGGCAACAATATAGTCATCGACGCGGGCACTTCGATGACCTTCAAATGTGGCATGTCGACCATCCACATGAATCAGGCGGGAGTGATCACGATCAGTGGCCAGAATGTCAGCTCGCTGGCCCGTGCTTCCAATTCGATCATCGCACCGATGACCGAGATTGCGGGCGCCATGATGCTGATTCAGGCCGGTGCTATTTGTCTGGACGTTGGAGGGATCAAGCACATCAAGAGTAAAGGTAACACTTCTATTGCTGGCTCAAACGTCAACGTCCAGGGAGGCGAAGTCGTCATCAAAGGCGCACCGATCAAGCTGGGTGAGGCGGGGGCACCAATTGTTTCGATGCCCGCACCTGGAACCGGAAGCGCAAGTTCCGCTTCCACTCCAAATTCTGAAGCAAGTGACATAACATCAGGATCGGGAGGTGGCAATCCGGGACGACCTCAAGGCGAGCCGAGCCGATTTGTCCAAGGACCAGACGGAACCTCGATTCCTGTTTACGAAACCGACTTGCGTGATCCTGATTCGGGCTCGTCCTCCGGGGGAAAATATGGTCATGATGCTGAAGGCCCTTACATCAAAGTCAACAAAAACCTTCCAGCCCATCAAAGGGATGAAGAAGTTCAACATGAACTTGACCACGCACGAAAAGACTATGAATTCGACCGGAAATATAATAGTGATGGAGGCCAACTACCCAGCGAAGCGGAAATTACAGCCCGCGAGAAGGAAATAGAGGCGATCGAACGGAACAGGCAAAATTACCCAAGCGAAGAAGCGTATCAAAAAAGATTGGCAGAAGAGCGGCAAAGGCTCGAAGCGATTCGAACCGGTCGCCCGCAAGATTTCGATGACCTGTCGACCATCAATGGATATCGACAAGCGGACGATATATATCGCGAAATGCATGGAAAAACCGAACAAGAGCGATCCGAGGCGGCACAACGCAACAGAATTCGAGAGGAAAAAGCCAGGGCATTCCAGCTGGAACGAGACGAAAGGAACAGGCAAGCGGATCTCGAAAGTCAAAAGCGAAAAGAACAATGGGAAAAGGAGCGTCAGGAATCTGAACGCCGGTACCGAGAGTTGATGGAAAAACTGAACAAGCATTGATGCGACTTGCTTGAAAGGACCGCT
>JBGSVU010000721.1:0-3297 GCA_041752775.1 Pirellulaceae bacterium
CCCCCCCCCCACTACCGTCTACCCGTAAACCAGGGCGTGACGGAATACTAGTGCCTGGTCCTGATTAAATATCACGGCTGTATTGATCGTACGATGGACGTCCTCGTCCGTCGAGATTCGCAGTTTTCGACGGACGAGGACGTCTATCGTACCCTGATTCTTCAGCCTGACAGACCAGCGGATGCCGTCAGCCGGATTCGGGCATGAAAGATGGAATGACAATTCCCGTGGGCGGATTCATTTGCCCCCGAACCTGCGAAAAATGCAACTCGCAGTTTTTGGCGCCGCATTGATAGAGCGTTTGCGCCAGTCCGGTCGCCAGGACCGGGACCAGCATGACGGCCGTATTGTTGCGGTGAAACGGGAGCATCCGGCGCGTCAACGCGCACATCTGCGATTCGTTTCTGGCGACTCCTGGCCCAATCATGTTGCTGCCGGGATGGCGAATCGCCGCCAGGACGCCCTCCGGCGCACCCTCCTGACGCTCGTACACCAAAGTCCTCCAGTATCCCGCATGGTTCTCCACAAACAGGCGCCAGTCCTGCTCCCGGCGAATGCCCGACAACTCATACTCCAGTTCCACAATGGCGGGCAGATCGCTGGCCGTGGCAGCGCGGATCCGCCCGGCATGCTCGTCTGAACTCCCGGCAACCCCGTCGCCGACCGAGATCAGCATGTCCTGAAAAACGGTTTGAGGCACAAATCCCGCGCGGTTGTACAGCGAGAACGAATCGAGATTCATCGCGCTGGAAACCAGCCGAACGGGCAACCGTTTTTCATCGGCGATGCTGGTAATCGACCGCAACAATTTCGAGGCAAGTCCGCGCCCAAAATGATCCGGATGCACGTTCATGATTCCCAGCCCGAGATGGGTCGGCCGTGGGTGCCAGAAACAACTCCCCACGATTTCACCCGTCGCCGAATCTGTGGCGAGAAAACAGCATCCCGGATCGAGTTGTTCGTAGACTTCGCAGAACACCCGTGTGCTGTCGCTTCCGCCAGGAAAACACTGGGACATTCCACGGCGGGTGTACCAGGTATTGGTCGATTCATGGATCAGCCTGGCGACCCCGGCCCAGTCGTTTGCCGTGAGAGTCCGAATGCTGATCATCGGCCCGCCGCGCCGCGTTTTTCCCAGTCCAGCCCTGACAGCCGGGCCAGCGCCAGTTGCAGTGCCTGGGTTCCCATCCGGGACCCGCCCTGGTTCTGCAGTTCCAGATAGAGTTGCCGGGCCAGCTGCAGTCCGGGCAGATTCAGATTCATCCGGCCGGCTTCCGACAACGCGATCCCGATATCTTTGACAAAGTGCTCCACAAAAAAACCGGGAGCAAAATCACCTGCCATGATCCGCGGTGCCAGATTCGACAGCGACCAGCTGCTGGCGGCTCCCGAGCTGACCGACTGCATGACTTTCTCCAGGTCCAGTCCGGCGCGCCAGGCGTAAAGCAGCGATTCGCAGACGCCGATCATGTTGGTGGCAATCAGAATCTGGTTGGCCATTTTGGTGTGCTGTCCGCAACCGGCGGCGCCCTGATGCACGATGGTTTTGCCCATCCGCCGCAGCAGGGGCAGGACCTTCTGAACCGGTTCGGCATCTCCACCCAGCATGATCGACAGCGTCGCATTGCGGGCGCCCGTGTCGCCTCCGGAAACGGGCGCGTCAATGCTGTGCAGGTCGTTTTCCCGCGCGCGCTGATATATTTCGCGGGCCAGCTCGGGGCTGCTGGTTGTCATGTCGACCAAAATCGTTCCCGGTCGCGCCGCGGCGATGGTCCCCCCGGTTTCCAGATGAATGTTGCGAACGTCATCGGGATAACCGACGATGGAAAAAATCACGTCGCTCTGTTCGGCCAGCTCGCCGGGTGATCCGGCCCATTCGACACCCGGTTCCGACAGCAACGGCTGGCCTCGCGCAGCGGTGCGGCTGTGAATGGTCATGGGATGTCCGGCATGGACCAGATGCCGACACATCGACAGGCCCATGACTCCGGTTCCGATCCATCCAATGCGTGGGGATTCTGACATGCCGTTGTCTTTTGTCTCGGTACCGTGACAGCCTGGATGTTGTTCAGAACTCGGGGCGTTTCAGGATTTCGCTCAGCAAAATTGCCTGGCGCAGTGACTGGGGATTGCGCAACAACTGCAGCAGGTCGTCGCCGCTGGTGGCGCCCTCGCCGGTTGTGTCCAAATGACCCAGCGTGCCCACCGAGTGATCAAATTTCTCGTGCAGTCGCTGCTCAAGCTTGTCATCGGCCAGGCCCACTTCCTGGCCCAGCTGGCTGGCATGTTCTGCAATCGACCTGGTGGAAATATGCGCCTGAACATGTGCGGCGACGGATTCGCGATTGGACCAGACGACTTCGGCTTCAACCGGCTGGCGTTGCGGTGGTTGCCGGGAAGGTGTCGTGGGAGGTGGCGAATAGGGTTGACGCTGTGCGGGCGGCGGGGCGACCGGACGTTGTTGCGGAACGGGAGCGGGCTGGGCCGGGCGCTGTGGTGCAGCGGGTTGTCCGCCACCCTGCTGGGCCTGTTTGCGGCGTTCGGCAGCTTTTCGCAGGAACTCTTCGATGTCGCGGGCCATGAGGCTCTGTCGTTTCCGTTGGGGGATTGTGTCCGGCTGGAAAGCTCATGCAAACCGGGTGACAGGATTACTGGTTGCGGTTGGCAGTCTGGTTTCCGGCGACGGCATTTTTTCCGCTGCTGGCGACTGATTTTCGCATTTCCGTGTCGGCTTCGATGTTTCGCATGCGATAGTAGTCGAGAATTCCGAGCTTTCCGGAGCGGAAACTCTCGGCCATGGCCCGGGGCACATCGGCTTCGGCTTCGACGACCTTGGCCCGACTCTCTTCGATTGACGCGATATTTTCCTGTTCCTGGGCAACGGCCATCGAGCGGCGGCCTTCGGCACGGGCCCGGGCGACGCGGGTGTCGGCTTCAGCCTGGTCGGCTTTCAGTCGGGCACCGATATTGTCGCCAACGTCGATGTCGGCGATATCGATGGACACGATTTCAAAAGCCGTTTGCGAATCGAGCCGGCGGGCCAGCACTGCCTTGGAAATCATGTCCGGATTTTCCAGCACGGCTTTGTGGTCGGTGGCGGAACCGATGGCGCTGACGATCCCTTCACCGACGCGGGCCACGATCGTTTCTTCGGTGGCACCGCCGATCAGTTGTTGCAGGTTGGAACGCACGGTAACACGCGCGGTGACTTTCAGCTGGATGCCGTCTTTGGCCACGGCGTCGAGTGTACTGCGGGCGTTGGTGCGTGGAGGACAGTCGATGACGCGCGGATAGACG
>JBGSVU010000722.1:0-3182 GCA_041752775.1 Pirellulaceae bacterium
TGACTGACTGGACCTTGTTCGGAGTCAAATAACGCGGCGGATCGTACAGCATCTGGCCAGAAGTGCTTTTTGCACCCGTGAAACATCCCAGATCCCACCCGGCACGTTCCGCCAGCCGCTCCTGGTGAATCAGGCTGCCCACGACGGCCAGTTTGAAAACGTTTTCAAGTTGCCGATAAACGGTATAACGGTCCGCGATCGAATCGAAATGGGTGGTGAAATCCCGGGCAAAACGGGCCGTCGCTCCGACTGATTTGCCTGTGTGCAGCCGCTCACCGTCCCGGTTGATCATCTCGGTTTCGCTCAACACGCGAACGAGAGGCCCGCCGATTTCAAAGTAGTCATGTTGCGGACTGGCATCGATCTGGAAATCACCCAGTGTAAACCACCACCGCGCAACATCCATTGGTTTTGGCGTGCCATCAAACGCGGCAACGGTCTGGTCGAAAAAACTGTCCATTTCCGCG
This sequence comes from Pirellulaceae bacterium, assembly GCA_041752775.1. Lineage (GTDB taxonomy): Bacteria > Planctomycetota > Planctomycetia > Pirellulales > Pirellulaceae > BJ22. The sequence goes on from JBGSVU010000722.1 coordinate 468, forward strand.
CCCACGGGCTGAATCCCCATTCCCAGCAGTTTCATGTGATGGTCGGCCACCACAATCGTGCGGGCAGCGTGGGTATCCGAATCGATGCCAAAAACAGAAATGTCCTGCAGTCCCACTGTTTGATGCAGCTGATTCCGCCATTCTTTGCCCGCCAATTCAGTATCTGCGAGAAAACTCTGCAGCGCTGCGAGGTTCTTTTTCCGGGGCGTGATAGAGCACCCGAAACGGCCTTCTTTTTCAACAGCCGTTCGCAGTGTGACTACCAAATCGTCCAGCCGCAACACGGGCCGTCCCGTTGCCACATTGACCGCAACTCCGTTGTCATCGAATCGCCAGGCGCCAGCCGGACCCGCCAGCAGCAGGTCGCCAGATTCCGTCTGCAAAACAACCTGATGCACGTCGTACAGACCGCCCAGAAAAAACAGGTCGGCCGGAATGGAACTTCCCTCCGCGAGATGCAGTGACACGGCCCGCTCCAGCGCGACCAGTGACAACATTCGTTGCGGCTGGCCGAGGGAATCGGCCCGACTGGGTGAAGGTTTGGCCTGGCCGTCCAGCGGAATTCCCAGCAGGTTCTTGTGCTGGTCATCGATCCGGTGCAGGACATTTGAGCTGTCGATCCAGACACCCGCCAGAAAAGGCATCATCGTTCCGTCACCGCTGCCGACTCCCGTCCATCCATCCGAATCGATCGTTTGCTGGATCAGATTCATCAGAGGAGTGAAACTCTGCAGTGTGATGCCGCCACCCTGGCCAGCGGGAATGCTGTTGCCCTGGCCAGCGGGAATGCTGTTGCCCTGGTTTCCGTTGCCCAAATCTGCGACCAGACTTTGTCGTGCTGTATATTCGGAAAGCGCGCTGGCAGAAAATCCCGCCGCCCGACGATTGCCGCTGGCCAGCTGGCTGCGCGCCAGATCAGCCAGCATCGAATCCCGCGTTTCGGGGGCAGCTGCTGATGCGATCTGAATCGCAGCCGGATATTCGCCTGCCGCAAGCAGTTGTTGAAAAGACGTCGCAGACGTTTTTCCTGAATCCGTCTGTCCCAGAAGTGGAATCGTCGTCCAGCCCGACACGATCCCCAACACGATCCCAAAACCCAAACCCGCAGCCCATGAACGGAAGCCCACCATCACAACACCGTCCTTTTCTCACCAGTCCCTGCCTGCCCAATATCAAAGTCTACCCAAACTGAACCGCCCCGTCGAACCAGAAAAGCTGGGTTTTTTGGAAAAGGCCCGATTCATGGTTTTTTTGCATGGGCCCGCAGCATTTTCCGCATACCGGCCGTTTTCATTTGTCCGTTTTGCCCCATTCCATCACTCCAGAAGAGTCACCCGCACCGGACTTGGCAGCGATCTGTGCCGAAAACCGCCGCCACAGTCCGCCGTGCAAATCAGCTGCAACTAGTGGTCTGTCAAGCTGAAGAATTAGGGGTACGATGGACGTCCTCGTCCGTCGAAAACTGCGAAGTTCGATGTATTCGTCCCTCAAAAACTGCGAAGTTCGACGGACGAGGACGTCCATCGTACGTTTACCACAACCCGAAGATTTAATCTGGACAAGACACTAGTCGCCGGGTTGCAACTCCGCATGGAAACTGCCGCTGTAGGGAGTGTCCTCGACAACACCGGTGATCGCCCCGGCAATTTCGCTGATTTCACCCAGCTTGTCGTGGCTGCCGACGAAACGGGAGGCTTTTCCCGATGGATCCCCGGTCTGCGGCGTGGCCGTTAGCGAAAACTGGAATTGTGGATCGCTCACGGAAATCTGGACTTCGGTCGCGTCAATCGGTACCGCCGTTCGTTCATCGTCACCGAGAATATGGACGGTCGCTTCTTTTTTGGAGCGGTCGAAGGCGATTTCCACGTGAAATTTGCCACCGCCCCAATCCGTGACAACTCCGCCGTGCGGACCGGCCTGGTGCGTGTGACTGCCGTCGTCGGCAGGGTCGTGAGTCGAACCATCAGCATGAACGTGGCGGCCCGAGGATACAGTTTCCCCGCCAGACCTTGCGTCAGCAGAGCCGGCACGATTTGACTGGTCACAGCCACAGGCGAAAACTGCTGAAACGATCATGATTCCTGAGGTCCACTGAAATTCTTTCACTTTAATTTTCCTTTTTGTAGAGAAACTGAACCGTCCGCACTGCCGCACGGACCTGGTACAAAACAAAAAACTAAATCTCTTCCACTCCCCGTTCGACTGCCTGAATGGCGTTCTTGCCGCTGAATTTCCAGAACATTCCCGGATGGATCAGAAACTCACAGAAGGTCGAAGTGACCAGTCCGCCCAAAATCACGGTAGCCACCGGATAGAGAATCTCCCGACCCGGTGCACCGCCACCCACCACCAGTGGCACCAGCGCAATCCCGGCTGTGAGGGCCGTCATCAGAACTGGTGCGAGTCGTTCCAGGCTGCCACGTAAAATCAGTTCCCGTGAAAACACCTCACCCTCTTCCCTGAGTAAATGGACGTAATGCGTGACCAGCAGAATCCCGTTGCGCACGGCGATGCCGCCCAGTGAAATGAAACCCACCAGACTGGCGATGGTCAGATCCTGCCCGGTGATCACCAGCGCAAACACACCGCCAACAAAAGCGGTTGGCAGGGCATTCAGAATCTGCAACACAATTCTGACCGAAGGGAGCAGAACCATCAGCACGAGAAACATTCCTCCCACCGATACGGCACTCAACAGCAGAATCACCCGCGTGG
>JBGSVU010000723.1:0-2750 GCA_041752775.1 Pirellulaceae bacterium
GTGGTTAGCGGCCGCACCGCGGCAAAGGTTCCCTGCCGCTGTTGGCGGTGGGAACCTGGCGAATGATATGGAGCCTGTCCTGGAATCCGCTGGCCCCGTCAAATTCATTTGCCACCACCGGCGGCGACGTTGTAGCAGTGGATGAATTCCTGGTCGCGGACATACAGCCGGCCGTTGACGACGACGGGATGCACCCAGATGCGGCCGCGGGGATTGCGATTTTCGGACTGGGGCTCCATCGTGAACTTGCCCTGCATTTTCAGCTTTTCCGGGTTCGCTTCCAGCAGCAGGACGTTCCCGGTATCTTCTTCGACAAAATAAAACCGTCCGTCGGCCCAAGTGCAGCAGCCCTTGCCGATTTCCTTGTTATTCCAGTGCAGGTCACCGTCATCCACTTTCTGGCAGACGAATCCCACGTCGTCGGAATAGCCGTAGACAGAACCGTCAACCAGAATCATGCCGCCATGGTGGTTTCGGACTTTGCGGCCGTCCCAGACGATTTCAGGTTTGTTTCCATCCAGCCCAATCAGGCGGGAACCGGCATTGTAGCCGCTGGTCACATAGACCTGACCGTTGATATCCACAGGGGTTGGAATCACGGCAACTCTGCCGTGCCAGTCCGATTGCCACAGCACCTTGCCATCGTCGGGGTTGATGCCAACGACTTTGTCGACCAGCAGTTGCACATACTGTTGGCTGTCATTGATGTTCATGATGATTAGCGAAGAGTAGTGAGCCCGCGAGTCCAGTTCACTGGTCTGCCAGAGGGTTTCGCCACTGACCGCATCGAGCGCCGCGATTGCACCTTTCGGGCCGCCTGGCGTACACACGACGCGTCCCCCATCCACCAGGGGAGATTCCGAGAAACCCCAGTCGGGCGTTTCGCCGCCAAGGTCCTGCATGGTTCGTTTCCAGACTTCGCTGCCGTCGGACGTTTTCAGGCAGACCAGCGTGCCGTTGGGGAACAGGCAGTAAACCGAATCACCCGCAACCGTGGGCGTGCTGCGTGGACCATCGCCCCAGCCATTTGCGAAACGTCCGGTACAGGGCGTTTGCCAGATCTTTTCACCTGTTGCGGCGTTCAGGCACAGGGCAAATTCCGAATCACCGTCCAGCCCCATTGTGTAGAGGCGGTCGCCGACGACTGAGAAACCCGCGTAGCCGAAACCGGCCTCGTCAAAAGTCCAGGCCTTTTCGGGTCCATCGCTGGGCCATTTCTGCAGCAGTCCGGTTTCACTGGAGCGGTCGCTCCGGTCGGCTCCGCGCCATCCCGGCCAGTCTGTGGACTGCTGCCCCCGGATGGAGCCCGAAAGCAAAGCGGTTGCCAACAGCATCAAAACGAAACAATAAATTCGCTGCATCTTCATTCCACCAGTCAAAAAATCCGGGTTGATTGTTGCGGGAATCTCTGCGCCGGCCGCTGACCGGTTCGGTTCATGCGGCAGGGTTCCACTGTCAACAACCATTGTGACGATCCGGAATCCGGATTGCCAGAAGGGAAGAAATGCACCGGTTCAGTCAGGCGTTTGAGACTGCCAGTTCTGGCGTGTCGCTGAGGATTTGCTGCAGCCGCGCGATGGCCGGTACGACTGAATCGTCGTCGATCATCCGGCCCTGTTCCATCAGTTTGCGGAAATCTTCGATTCGGCGTGAGAAAGCGGCGACGACGCGGGGATCGAACTGGGTCGCCGCCCCTTCCAGAATCAGCTGGCTGCTCTTTTCATGGGTCATCGGCAACTTGTAGGGACGTTTGCTGGTCAGGGCGTCGTAAACGTCCGCCACCGCGAGGATCCGCGCGGCCAGAGGCGTCTGTTCGCCGGCAAGGCGGTGCGGGTAGCCGGTTCCATCCCAGCGTTCGTGGTGCGAGACAGCGATGTCATGGGCCATTTTCAGGAACTCGTCGTGTCCCAGCCGGCGCTGGATCGCTTGCAGGCATTCGCCGCCAATCACGGTGTGAAACTCCATGATTTTGCGTTCCATCTCGGTCAGCCGTCCTGGTTTCAGCAGAACGGCATCCGGAATGCCGACTTTGCCGATGTCGTGCAGCGAGGACGCAAACGAAATGTTTTCGACAAACTCGTCATCGATTTCCGGGAAATCTCCCCGCAGTTCTTCGGCGAGGATATTGACATAGCCACGAATCCGTTCGAGGTGGTCGCCGGTATCGTTGTCTCGTGATTCGGCCAGTTTGGCCAGTCCAAAGATCACGCCGTTCTGGGTGTCGCTCAACTCGCGAGTCCGTTTCAGCAGCGTGTCGTTCAAATGGCGGTGAATCGTTGAAATTTCGTTGTCGAATTTCTGCAAAATGGAGGTGTTCAGAAAAATGGCGAGGAAACCGACCAGCAGGGCCGTGGTGAACACCACATTCCGAGCTGTGGAAATCCATCCCATGTACTGGGTGGTGATTTTTGTGGTCGGCTGGCCGACGAACAGAAAGTACTGCCCTCCCTGGACCGAATGAAAGCTGATCAGATGGTCCGAGCCATTCATGCGGGAGACTCCCCGCACCGAACGGATCAGCGGATTGTCCAGCCGCTCCTTCAGGCGGCAGGTTTCCGTCGAACCGGATTCCTGGCAGGTCATTTCACTCAGGTCGCTGCGCTGTCTGGACAGATTCTGCCGTTTCCCGTTCTCGTGCAGATAGACCAGTTCGAACTTTTCTGCGTCGATCAGGCCGACGACGTTGCTGTTGCCGTGAATGTGGGCGTCGAGCCACTTCACAGTGGCCTCCCGGTCCGCCTCCGAACCGC
>JBGSVU010000724.1:0-5903 GCA_041752775.1 Pirellulaceae bacterium
ACCCTTTTTCCAGCAACAGTTCGGCCAGGTACGATCCGTCCTGGCCGGTGACACCGGTAATGAGAGCTTTTTTACCCATGGAAATCTCCTGTTCTGCCGGTTCGCCAGTCAAACCGAACGGATGGTCTGCCGCGAATACACTTTTTCAAAATCGGAACACGTTTGCCGCAGCCCAGCGTGCAGTTCGATGGCCGGTTGCCAGCCTGTGGAACGAATCAGGCTGATATCCGTTCGCTTGACCGGCGTGCCGTCCGGCCTGCTGGTGTCGTTGCGGATACTTCCCGGATATCCGGTCGCGGCGGCCACCATGTGGGCAAGCTCCTGGATCGTCACATCGACTCCAGTCCCAACGTTGACCCAGTCGGGCGGATTTTCCAGTTTCAGCAAATGCAGCACCGCGCTGGCCAGATCATCGACATGCATGAACTCGCGGCGGGGCTGGCCAGTGCCCCAGATCACGACTTCGTCAGCACCCGCTTCCCTCGCCTCGTAAAAACGCCGAATCAGGGCCGGCAACACATGACTGTTTTCCGGGTGGTAATTGTCGCCCGGACCATACATGTTGGTCGGCATGGCAGAGTGAAACAGGACGCCGTGCTGCTGCCGGTAGTACTGGCACATTTTCAGCGCCGCAATTTTCGCCAGCGCGTACGCTTCATTGGTCGGTTCGAGCGGGCTGGTCAGCAAACACTCTTCCTGCAGTGGTTGCGGGGCGTTGCGCGGATAAATGCAGGTACTGCCGAGAAACAGAAACCGCCTGGTCCCGGACTGCCATGCCGCATGAATGGCGTTGGTGGACATGGTCAGGTTTTCGTAAATGAAATCGGCAGGGCGGGTCCTGTTGGCATGTATGCCGCCGACACGTGCCGCGGCAAAGACAACAGTCGCGGGTCGCTCGGAACTGAAAAAGTCGGCCACCTGTTGCTGGTTCAGCAGGTCCAGTTCCTGCCGCGTGCGAACCACGATGTTCGCCCATCCGTCGGCATGCAGCGCGCGGAGGACTGCGGCTCCGACCATCCCTCGATGTCCGGCCACAAAGACCTTGGCGCGTTTCAGCTGTTCACTGTCGGATATCATTTCCATCGCAGACCGGACTGGCTGGCACCTGTTGGCGCGCACTCCGTTCCCCTGGGTGACCCGGCTGTCAAATCCGGACCCCCTCAACAGGCGGTTTCTGGGCAGGCCAACCCTTCGGCCTGCAGCGTGGTTCCAGGGCAAAACGGGTGCGACAAACACCGATTTCCGCACCTGAGTGCAGAAAAAAGCCGCAAAAAGCCCAAATCACCGGCCTCCAGACTACCACGGTCAATTCCCCCGTAAATGGGAGTGAACAGAGGTCTCTCCCTATTGTCCAACCCCCGGCGGAATAACACGGAAAACCGGAACATCCGTCGCGCCCCACGCCTGAGAGTGCTGCCAGCGAGGGAACGCCGTTTCGTGGCCGCAAACCCCTGAAACTATCGCTGCTGCCTGCACAGCGCTTTCACCCAATTTTAACATTGGCCGCAACCCGGCGAGATCCCGGCCCACGGCAATCCACCGGTCAGGCAGGAATCAGGATCCCCTCATCCACTTCCATCGACACCCCCTGTTCCAGATACCGCACACTCAGCAACAAACGGGTTTTACCTTCGCGGCGGATAACGGTACCCTCGTAATTGCGAAACGGCCCTGTTCGCACACGGACCCGGTCACCCGGCTGCAGTCGCGCTTCCGGAGTCAGCGGCACCCCCGCCCCAATCACTTCATGCACCTGGCGCAGGTCGTGTACCAGCTGCTGGCCATCGGTGACTTCGGTATACCGCGAAATACAGTTGCTGGTCATCGACCGGTGCCGCATCTCGTTGTCAGCCAGCATGAAGACGTAGTTGGGGAAAAGCGGTACAAAACTGGTCCTCAACCGGCCCGCCGGAGAACGATACCGCTTGGGAATCATCGGTGCGTAGTGCGGTATCTCCCAGCTGGCAAGCTTGCGTATCAGGTCCTTTTCACGCCGGCTAAGCGTGTAGATGCACCACCACTGCAACCCTTCCCGTTCCAGCCACGGGCTGTGTTCGCCCAACAGATCCGCCGGCCAGATGTCGTCTTCGCGTTTGAGTATGGGCATGGTGGCAAGAGAATGAATCGGTAGAAAACGAAAGGAAACAACGGGCAAACAGCCCCCAACATCCCCTGCCAGCAGGTTCTACGTCCGGACAGTCACTCTGTCACTCCGACATTCAGTCACTCAGACAAACTGGTCAGCCACTTCATCGATTTTGGCCGCCAGGATGAAGTCGTTGCGACTCAGCCCCCCAATGGCATGCGTCCAGATTTCGATGCTGACCTCGCGGTAGTTTTCCAGATGCAGATCCGGATGATGGGCCTGGGACTCGGCCACCTCGCCGATTTTTTCAAAAAAAGCCAGACCCTGGAGAAAATTTTTCAGCTTCCACTCCTTGCGAATCCGCTGGCCGTCGTGAACCAGGCTCCACCCCTTCAACTCAGCCAACTGCTGTTTGGCGACCGGCAACGGGCAAGGCTCGACCCCGCCCTCACAAGGCTCACATTTCTGCTGCAAGAGCTGGGCGGATGTGTTGATTTCCATGTTGGCGATGCGGCTCGGAATCTTTTCAGCTGGCTGTCAAATCGGTTCGCAATTATACGGGAGACCCACCTCAAATGGAACAGACGAATGGCCCCAACTCACAGCTTCTGCGCCGGTAATCCGGCTGGCAACAAGTGGGCTGCATCCATTTCGCGACACCGGCCCGTTTTTGCGGGACTGAATTCAATGCGGAACTTGACCTGCCTGAAATGCTGGCGATAGCAAAAGTTCCCTGCTTGGAGTCTTACAGCGTTACTCTGCCCCCTTCTCCGCCGAAGGTGAAAAGGCCCGGGGATGAAGAGACTCCAGGACAGACACCCGCTGCCGGGTCACATGCTGCTCATACGCCAGAAAATGAATCTCATCGAATATCGGGTCGCGTGAGGCGGCGCGGACAAATCCCATTGACTCATAGAGCCGGTGCGCTGCTTTCATCGAAGGCTGAGTCCACAGCACAACTTTCCGAAGTCCTGCCTGGCAGATCGAATCCAGCGCGGTCGACATCAGCAGGCGGCCCAGTCCGGCCCGGCGGTACAACGGGTCCACAGCCAGCAAATGGATTTCAGCTTCGTCCGGTCCGGCCATTCGCCTGGCTGGAGCATCAGGGCCAACGACGATTACCATCCCGGCAAACAAGCCTTCGCTGGTGCGGACAGATATCAACTCTCCCCTGGAGCGGACTGATGCTGGAGCAAAAATTTCCGCCGCCCGACGGGCAGTCGTAAAGCCGCCCCCGACATAAGCCCTGGTTAACAGTCCGACGATCTCCAGGTCGGACACCTTCATCGGGTTGTTGTCGATAGGGAAGCTCATGGCTCTGATCGCAGGTCCGGTTTGGATTCGTCAGCGTTGCCAGGGGCGCGATCGCTTGCGAAACCGTAGTCGCGTTCCACCAGGGCTATTCTGGTTTTGAACGCGCTGTACCAGTCACTTCTTCCCCTGTTCCTCGCGACCGAATGCTGAACGTGGTCACGCCATTTCTGAACCGAGGCAAGGTCCCGCCAGTAACTGACCGTGATCCCGACTTCCTCCCGGGCACTTTCAATCCCCAGAAATCCATCCTGTTCACTCGCCAGCCTGACCATCAGCTCAGCCATTTCCTGATAGCCGTTATCGCCCGACGTACGCGTGCTGGTGAAGATTACGGCATAGTAAGGTGGAACTGGTGTTTCCGCTATCATGAAAACCTTTCGTGAAAACAGGCAATTGATGACCGGAAGCCGTGACTCACTCTGACTCACTCCGGCAATATTATCAGAGAACCAACTCCATTCTGGTATCGGCCTCCTCCCAAAACGTTGAATCAGGGTGACCTTCGGAGAATTCGTACTGGAAAAACATGGCGATCGCTCCCGTTCCTGGTTCGAGCTGCTGCGTCAACCATTTCGGCTGCGTCGAAACTCTTCGACATAGCGGGGAACCGCGATCTCGCGCCGTGACAACGGGTCTGCGACGGGTGTCAACATTTGTTCCTGAACCGGAACCACGCCCGCCCAGACATCCATCGCGTAATCTGTTTCATCATCGACCGGCCCACCCGTTCGAATCTTGGCGGAAGCCGATTCGACTCTGACAGAGCAGAGCAGGGTGGCTTTGGCTTCCTGTTCGTTCGGGTGCCGGGCTTCGTCCCAGCGTCCCGGCATCACCTTGTCTGCGACCGCCTGAAACGCACGTGATCGCGACTCCGCTCCGGTGATGATTTCTCCATGACCAAAAGCGACCGCCGAGCGATAGTTCAGTGAATGGTGAAACAGGGACCGGGCAAGTACCAGGCCATCCACCATCGCGACCGACAGGCTTACCGGTGCGCCCGACGCGAGCAAGATCATCAGTCGGCTGGTGGTCGCTCCGTGAAAAATGATCCGGTCGTCAATCCTGGCGTGAAACATGGGGATATTGACCGGTCCGGCATCAGAAGCAAACCCGACATGACAGAACCACGCCTGGTCGAACATGCGGTGTACCGTTTCAACGTCATAGTCCGCACGTCGGGGAACGCGCTGGACCGTGTTCCGTGCGGTTTTTTCGAAAGAAGTCTTCTTCAGGTCGCTCATGAATGGGCCCAGGTGAATGATTGATTGCCAACCACCGAAGGATCAACTATCGTCAACAATTGGATTCTTTGAAATGTCCATTTTGTGCAAATTCAGTCATACCATTTGAAATGGCCAAAACCTCATCCTCACTGGACCTGAATCTGGTTCGGCTGAATCGCAGAAAAAACCTGCCACTGACCACGCAGCTCGGTGATTCACTGCGCCAGGCGATTCAAACCGGACAACTTCCTCGCGGATTCCGGTTGCCATCGACACGGGAACTGGCCTTGCAGCTGTCAGTGTCCCGGACGACGGTCATCAACGCTTTTGATCAACTGGTTGCCGAGGGTTATCTGACGAGCGCCGTTGGCCGCGGGACGAACGTCAGTTTCCGTTTGCCGGAGGAATCCCTGATGGCAAGTCTTCAACGGAAAGACAGCCCGGGAGAAACCGGGACAGCCAGCTGCCAGAAAAACGCGAAACCGTTTTCTTCTTTCGGCAAACATCTGACGGCTGTCGATTCCGGTTACCTGAATCCCCTGAATGAAATCAGGCCGTTTCGCGCCGGCATTCCGGCGCTGGACGAATTTCCGGTTTCACTCTGGTCCCGCATAGTACGAAAGACGTGGCGAATGGTTTCCGCCCAGGACCTGTCCTATGGAAGCCCGGAAGGCTACAAGCCCCTGCGCAGGGCGATTGCGAACTACGTTCGTGCCTTTCGCGGTGTCTGTTGCGACAATGAACAGGTCATGATCGTCGACGGAACCCAGCAGGCATTTGACATTGTGACGAGGCTGGTCCTTGAGCCGGGGGGCAAGGTTCTTTTCGAATTACCCGGCTATCAGCGTGCCCGTCTGGCCTTTCAGTCCGCCGGCTTGCAGCTGGTGCATGTGCCGGTCGATCTGCACGGAATGGACGTTGATTTTGCAGTCCAGCACGCCCCCGATGCCAGACTGGCCTACATCACACCTTCCCACCAGTTTCCGCTGGGAGTCACGATGACACTCGAACGGCGGCTGCAGTTGATCGAATGGGCGAACCAGAACCAGAGTTGGCTGTTCGAAGATGACTACGACAGCGAGTACCGCTATGCTCACCGGCCCATTCCTGCCCTGCAGGGTCTGGATTCAGGCGAACGAACGATTTATGTCGGCAGTTTCTCCAAAGTCATCTTTCCTTCACTTTCCATCGGCTATGCGATCGTTCCCCGGTGCATGGCAGACGAATTCCGGAACGCACTTTCGCTGGTCGGCAGGCCGCCTTCGGGGGTCGACCAGATC
>JBGSVU010000725.1:0-4791 GCA_041752775.1 Pirellulaceae bacterium
ATCCGTGCGATCGCAGGTCCGTCGCCAAACAGCCCCGCGCTGCCACCGACGTCGAGAAACGCTTCGTCGAGCGAAAGCGGTTCGACGAGCGAGGTAAAACTGAAAAAAATCTCCCGGATCTGTTTCGATATTTTTGCGTAGTGCCCAATTCGGGGTTTCACAAAAACCAGCTGGGGACAGAGTCGCAGTGCCTGTGCCGAGGACATCGCGCTGTGAATACCATACCGCCGCGATTCGTAACTGGCCGCCGCAATAACACCCCGGCCTTGCGGTGAACCGCCAACAACAACGGGCAACCCTGCCAGACGCGGGTTGTCGCGAATTTCAACGGAAGCGTAAAACGCATCCATGTCGACATGCAGGATCATTGTCCGTCAGTTCGGGTAACTCACCATGGCGGTACCGATGGCCGCCGCTGGCCATCGCACTTTTGCTGAACAGCTGCAACCTGGGTCTCTCCGGATTCCCGGGCATTCTCAGGGTCAGGCCGGAACAGCTTTTGCAGCGGAGCAACTCCGGATTCCGCAGAATATCGTAGCACGTTTGCTGGCTGGCCAGTTGGTTCCATAACGGGCAAATTCGATCGTACGATGGACGTCCTCGTCCGTCGTGTCTCAGATTTCGACGGACGAGGACGTCGAATCTCGCAGTCGTCTACGGACATCGACGGACGAGGACGTCCATCGTACAAAGGAGCGACCTTAATTCTTGTCCCTGACGGACCTTGCCTGCACTGGAAAATGGAACCCGTTTCTGCGACTGGTATCGACGCCCGACTTCAGGGTATGATCGAAAGCATGAACGATTCGCAAGCATTCCAGTCGGCGCCCAATCCAGACGGAGAACTTCCTTCGCTCTCGACGTCCCTGCTGCACCTGGCCCGGCAGATGAACGCCACTGCGTGGGCGCGAATTGTGGATGTCTTCAGTCCGATTGTGTACCGCTGGGCGCGCAGGTCGGGGCTGGCTGCCGAAGACGCTGCCGACATCGTCCAGGATGTACTCGCATCGGTCGCCCGGAACCTTGGAAAATTTGAACGAGAGAAAGAGTCCGGAAGTTTTCGCTCCTGGATCGCCACCGTCACCCGCAATAGGGTCCGGGACTTTTTTCGAAAACAGGAGCACCTGAAACGAGGCCTGGGCGGAACCGCTGCCCTCAACATGCTGCACAACGCCCCGGCTCTCGCCGAATCCGGTGAACTCGAACAGTCGATCAGCCTTGATTCGATCAACCGGCAACTGCCGACTCAAGTCATGGAAATCGTCCGGGCCGAATGCGAGCCGAGAACCTGGCAAGCCTTCTGGAGGTCCACCGTCGATGACCGCCCGGCCGCCGACGTCGCCGCCGAGTTGCAAATGAGCGTCGCCGCGGTTTACCAGGCCAAATCCCGGATCCTCCGCCGTCTGCGCAAATGCATGGCCGAATTGCCCTGATCGAACTGGCGGGGTTTCGCCACGAAAAGCACGAATTAACACGAATCGGAGTTTGGGAAAATTCGTGTTTAACCCCGTAGTTGATGGGCAATGTCCCTATACCTTTCCTGAAAATCGGGATTTCTACAGTTTTTTCCGAATTGGGTGTCAGACCGTCGCGTTCATCTCTGTGCCGGCAAGATTTCCCTGGCGTTACAATCGAACTCTGGAGATGAACTCATGATCGCAACCTGCCCGACGTCCGACCGGCTGCAAGCCTATGTATTGGGCCACTTGCACGATCAGGAAAGCGACGAACTGTACGGCCACCTCGCCGGATGCGACAGTTGCCAGCAGCAGCTGGAGGAAAGCGGCAGCTTCTCTGACACCTTCGTTGGTCAACTGAAATCGGAAACCTGCGACCCAGAGCTCGCCAACGAACCAGCCCTTGTCCATGTGACCAGCCGCGCCAAAAACATGCTGGCCCTGCTCAGTCGTCCAGGCAACGAATCCACCGAGGATGCCCCTGCCGACGGCCCCGCCGAACCGGTCCCCCATACCATCGGCGAATACGAAATTGAGCGTCTGCTCGGCCGGGGCGGCATGGGTACGGTCTACCTTGCGCGCCACACCCGGCTTGGCCGCCCAGTCGCGCTGAAAATCCTTTCCCGGCACCGGCTGGCCGATCCGCAAATGCGAAGCCGTTTTTCGTCGGAAATGAAAGCCGTCGGGCGGATGAACCATCCCGGCATCGTCGCCGCCCACGATGCCCGTGAAATCGATGGCGTCCCGGTTCTGGTCACCGAATACATCGATGGGATGAACGTGGGCAGCATCATTCGCCGCACTGGCCCCCTCTCCGTTGCCAACGCCGCGAGAATCGCCAGCGACGTCGCCACCGCGCTGGCCGCGATTGACAATGAGGGTTTGATCCACCGCGACATCAAACCCTCGAACATCATGGTTTCGCGCGGCGGAGCCGTCAAACTGCTCGACCTCGGACTGGCCCGGCTGCAATCCCCTGACGGCGAACAGCTTGACCACACCGCAACCGGCCAGGCGCTGGGGACAGTCGATTACATCGCCCCCGAACAGGTGAACGACGGGCGCAACGTCGATCTCCGCGCCGACATCTACGCTCTGGGCTGTACGCTGTTCAAAATGCTGACCGCCGGTCCCGTATTCGACGACGCACAGTATCCGACGGCCTTTGCCAAGATGACAGCCCATGTCCAAACGCCGCCGCCGACGGTTGCAGCGCTGGCCGGCAACGCTGAAACCATTCCCGAACCGCTGGTCGCGCTCGTCGCGGAGATGCTGCAGAAAGACCCGGCGCTCCGCCCGCAAACGCCGGAATCGATCATTGAACGACTTGTCCCCTTCGCCGGCGACGCCGATCTGGCCGCTCTCGTCGAACAGGCATCCACGGCTGAAGAAAAACCCCGTGCCCCGCGTGCAACAACCGCCCCGGTCCCGGTCGCCGTCCGCCACACCGACACGACAGGAAAATTCCCCCGCGCTCCGCTGCTGCTGGCGACAGCCCTTGGCGGACTGTTCCTCGGCTGGGCCATCAGCTGGATGCTGGGCATCGAGATCACGATCAAACACCCCGACGGCACCGAAACAAAATTGAACGTGGCCCATGGCAGTACAGTCACTATCGACGAAAACGGCAATGCGACGGTCGTGCCGCCGGCTGTTGCCTCAAATTCAAACGTCCACAATCGTTCGGACGCCAATCAGGATGTCCGCGCACAGCAGAATATTCCCTTGGAAGGCAATGCGAATTCCAGTGATTATCCGTTCTATCCAGGCGCCGGTGATTCGCGGTACCGTGGCTCGACAATACCCCGTCTAAATGCAAGCGGCGAAGGTCCAGAGGTCACCAACAAGGCCGATTCTGTGCCAGACCAGCTGGCTGGAATCTGGCGGTTTCAGGGGCCGGGACGCTTCGAAGGAGCATTTTTAATTCTGGGCCAACGACAATTTGCAATAATAAACAATTCCGAAGAAGAATCAGCGGAAGGAATCTGGCGGCACAATCCTGCGGCAAACCCGCCCGAGCTGGATCTTGAGTTTACGAAGAATGGGCCCCCCGACTATCAACGCGGCATTTATCAATGGAGTGGATTTTACGGAAGTAACACAAAAGCATTGCGAATCTGGTTTGCCCAGCCGGGAAAGCCGCGACTGGAGAAACCGGCCGACAATGCGTCGATGATCGATCTGCTAAGTATCGACCTTTCGATTTTTGTGACCGAACCGGTTCCCGCTGACCATGCCAAAGCCTGGCAAAAATGGCAGGAATTGTCTGCCCGACAACCGGCGCGACCTCGCGTCGGAGCCGAAGACGTGCCCGCGGCCAATATGCCGGCCATCGACCCGGTTCCGGTCGAACAGGCCGTGCCCGAAGACCGGGAGGCGATCGAATCACCAGACGTCAAACAACTCCCCGACAAAACCGGATCGGACGACATGACCGGTGACTGAATCCGCGAAGGCGGCGACGGCATCCAGACGCGGGTGAAGCCGGCAGGTGCGGCGCCCGCCATCAGGCGAACTTCCTCGATGCCTTTATTCCTTGTTGTCTTTCCGGCGGGTCAGTCCTGCGCGGTCCAGCAAAGACTGGCCAAACAGATTGTCCAGTTGTTCGTCCTGGGGCGGTGTGCCGACCGCGCCGAGTGCCGATGGATCGTAGGCCACGATGAAATCGTGTTTGGCAATGGAAAGCTTGACGTCCGGGTCGATCCTGCGGCGGACGTTGGACATGACCCGTTTTCCATCCAGCTTCACGCCGTTTTTGGACTGCAGGTCGCGGACGAACCAGTAACCTTCCTCAATTTCCAGCAAACAGTGGTGCCCGGAAATATTTGAAAAATTGAGTACAATGTCACAGCCCTCGCGGCGACCGACCCTCAGTTTTTTCTTCAGCAACGGAATCGGATCGCCGCCACCGACAGGAACCAGTTCGCCGTACATGCCCGATCAACCCTGAAATAAGTTCATATGGGAGAGAGTGAATAGCACGAGTGCATGCGGAAAATTTCGTTGGCCGGGTGACTGCCCCGGTTTCCGGATTTCCCCGCGCGCCGGTTTTCCAGGCGCGGATTTCCAGTCAACCCGGAACAGCGAACCGCAACCCTGAACCATTTCTTCCACCCTGAAATCTATTCTCCCGCAGGCACAGCGTCAACAAACCGGCATGGACAAAATCACGGCACCCCTGGCTTCGCAACCCCGACATTCGGAACAACCGTCCTGGAGGCGGGCGGGTTTGCGTTATCAGAGTTACAACCATTACCTGCGCGAAAAATATGGCTTTCGCGTCCAGCGAGTCAGCGTCGATGGCGGTTTTACCTGCCCCAATGTGGATGGAACC
>JBGSVU010000726.1:0-3435 GCA_041752775.1 Pirellulaceae bacterium
TGCAGTTGTTCGCGAATCCACTCCACTGCGGAGAAGACACCGAAATTGTCAAAATAGCCCCCATCCGCAAAATGCCAGGCCGGCTGCTGCGGATCGTGATCGACCCGCGCGATGGGACTGACGTAAGGAAAAGTAGCCGACATCCGCGCTGCAGTCACCAGCGGAATATCCCGGTCGCGGTAGGTTCCCAGAAAATCAAAGCGGTTGTTGCGGCCATCCGACCCGGTTTCCTTCGGATGACTCTCTCCGCCCATCTGGTCAATTCCCGACGAAAACAGAAATCGGCGCCCATTCTCCAGGCAAACCGAGTTCATGATCACCTGGGGACAGAGTCCGTCGCGCCACGCCTGGGATGCCTGCCGCAGCGTTAACCCCGGATTGAGCATCTGTTTTTCCCAGGCCAGTTCAGTCGCCCAGCCATGATCGTAAACCGGATTGTAGACGGCTGCCGGAACCAGCAACCGAATCACGCCTGGATAGGCCAGCCCCCACGCCGTCGCTTCCAGACTGGAGGCCTGAATGGCAACGTTGGCCTCGCTCATGCGTTCCCGCAATTCCCGGTGCGTCAGTTGTTCGCCTGGCGAGATGCCGCTGATCAACCGGTCAATGACAAACAGTGCACCGACACTGCCTCCGGAAACCGAACTGATCAGGCCCGTCTGTTTCTGCAGCCCCTCAAACTGCACAAAGAGATTCTTCAGCACCAGATTGACCCAGGCACCCGCCAGAATACCACCCCCATACGCGGTGACCACGACCAGGCAATCCTGCGCATTCATTCCTTCCAGACGCGCCTGGGGTATCGCGCTGTGGCCAGTTCCGGACGAAATGGAACTGCCATGCCTGTCGACAGCCTGCTGCACAATATTGAACGACTGGGCAGATTCCCGATGAGCCTGACGGTGCATCGATTCCAGCACGCGCGTCCCGGTCACCCGGAGACTTGCCGGGACTGCGGGCCCGTCCGCTGTCGCGGGCCCGGGGGCCGCAGCCTCAAGGGTGCGAAAATAGTGATCGAACAGCAGCCAGCGGTACGCCGAATAGGAAAACAGTCCCAGCACAACCAGCGTTCCGATTCGCCAATAGTCCAGAAAGAAGGCCATCCCGCTCAACAGCCAGACGAGCACCGTCAACAACAGCAGGACATAAAAAATGGGCGGCACAACCGACTGGATTCTGGCACGCCAGGACTTGGGCAACGCACTATTCGCAGTGCCGATCCCATGCTTCGGATGCAGCACAAAATACCCGGCCCCATAAAAAACCAGAAACATCGCCAGAAAACCCGTCGACTCCAGATGCCCCTTTTCCAGCGGGCCCGTCGGCGATTCAAAGTATCCATCACCGATCCATTCCCTGATGACAGGCCCCGTTTTCCCCGCCATCCGCGCAATTCGCCCCACGACCCCGTCAAACAATGGCAGGATTCCCACGACCATTCCGATGCACGCGACGACGGCGACGACCGCCAGCCCAATCCGGAACATCCGGTTCTTCCACGTATGCGCATCGCGGTCGATCGAACTCAGCGTCAGCACCACCAGCAGCGGAACCGCGGGCAGCAGCTGCCACCACGACACGGAAGGCCAGAGGGTTGGGATCCCGCAAATGGCGCTCAGGCCACCCGTCGAAAAATTTTCCGTGCCAAAACGGGCGTGGCTGTTTTCCAGAATCGTTCGCATGGTCTTGGCAATGGAAATGGCCAACCAGGTCGCCGCAACACAGGCCACGACCATGCGTGGCCATTCCAGTCGAACGAGTCCTCCCAACAGGTCATTCGTCGATCTGCTGCGGACTGTCGCCAGCAGGACCAGCATCACCGCAGCCAGCAGTGGGAACCTGCCGAAACAGAGCATTTGAAAAAAATGCCCATTCATCCCCAGCGGCCTGGCGGTACCCAGCCAGAAGGCAGCGATCCCCACCAGCACAATCAGGAAAAAAACCAGAAAATTCGATACCAGTTTTCCGCGGTGCATGCGTCACTCAATATTCCCGTATGAAAATCAGTGATCAGAACTGACAGGCCCTCCAGATTTCATGGTTTGATTTGACCGGGTGCAACGCCAGCATGATCGTTCACCATTTTCCATGCAATACGGGCCTGCCAGGTTTGACCCTCACAGCGGCCCCCCCAGAGACTTTGTCCACACTGACGAGTCCATTGAGCGCGTCTTTGCACCGGCCACGCTGGCCAGACCGGAATTACCGCGCGGCGCGGTTGCGGCCTTGGGCTATGGACTTGTGACTGTTGTTGACCGTGCAGGTTGGATTGTCCGATACAGAATGGACAGTATCCGGTCGCTGGCTGGCGCCGATCGGCGCCCTGGTGATTTTCCTGCGTGGCTGGCTGGTCCCTTTTCCAGGGCGCGAGCAGCCATCCGAACGAAACGACTGATGAAGCGAACAGGTTTTTCAACGGATTCGCTGTGGCCGCCGGAACAGACACAAACCGGCGACGCCAAGCAGGATCAACCCGGTCGCTGGTTCCGGGATCGCGGAAAAGTTGCTCAACACAACGGTGTTTCCGGTGTAATTCACCTGGAAGTAACCGTATCCATCGCCGGTGGCCAACGTCGCTCCATCGGCCAGACCGGAAAAGATCCCGCTCAAACCGGCGGCGGAGAGTATTGTAAAAGAATCGCCTGAATCAATCAGGTTCTGAAAACCATCGATAAACGTCACGGACAGGTCGCCGTTGAGTGTCAAACCGTCCAGCGCGTTCAGGAAATCGTAGCCGGTTCCCTGATCCAGTCCGCCCAGCTCAATTTGCAGTTCCGCCGTGGTTCCAAACACAACAGCACCGTCCAGAGTCAGCAAGCCTGCACTCAAACCCGGAGCAATGATCCCGTTGTTGGTCAAAGTCGGCTGACTGAAATCCAGCTCTCCCAGTCCTGCCAGAACTCCTCCTGCCTGGTTTGTAAAACTGGAACCCAGAACCGTTACGATACTGGCCGCATCGCGACTGATGATGGTTCCGGAGTTCAGGTGGTTGTCGCCAGTGGCACCGATTTTTGTGGCCGTGCTCTGGGCAATGACATCGACCATTCCGGCATTAACCAGTTCGGCGTTCAGATGCCGATCCGTCGTCCCTGCCACGCTGGATCCGGCAAAGACCAGAAGTCCCGAAGCTGCGTTGGTGACGGTCCCGGAGCGAAAGAGCGTCACGTCACGTCCATCGAAATCACTGATCAGGTGGATCGTTCCATGGTTTGTAAAATCAGCCGTCGCTGTGGTGAGTGAACTTGCGGCGGAGTTTGAATGCAGATTCACGGTTTGAGCGGCAGCCAGATCGCCACCGTACGCACCGCCAGACAAGTTGAACGTGCCGGCTCCCGTGCTGCCCGTGCCGATATTCAGGACTGACGACACCAGTTCCACCGCGTTGCCAGTGAAACTGCCGCCGTTGAAGTTCAGGATGTCATTGGATGAAAAGGC
>JBGSVU010000727.1:0-4309 GCA_041752775.1 Pirellulaceae bacterium
GCCGGATGGCACTTTCATTGCTAAAGAACTACAAGGGTGACAAAGAAAGTGTGAGACAACGAAAACTAAAGTGTGCCTGGGACGAGTCCTACCTGTTCAAAATTCTCGGAATTTCAGCGTAAAATAGTGCGCTCGCCCTGAGCGATTCCCAGAAAACCAGACTGCAGGTTGCCGGCAAGGGCGCGATTGAAAAATCGATGGATGCGACGCGAAAACAGTTTGTCGAAACGATGTCTGATTTCGGCATGATGGTACCGGGACTGGGTGATCCAGAAAATCCGGAAGAGCAACCGGACAACGCCGGCCCGGAACAGGAGCAACAGGAGGAACAGGAGCAGCAGGAGGCTCAGCTGTTTGAGGACGAGTTCGCCAATGGAGAGCTGGATTATGTCGTTCAGATCATGACTGCCCAGGGCCTGCTGGAAGCCACGGCGCCGGAAAAACAGAAGCTCTGGACGGCGACACTGGCCAATACACTGACCGCCGAACAAACCGAAAAGTACGCTGCCGTGGTCGCCGACCGGGACGCCCGTTGTCGCAAGGCCGCTGTCGAGGAATTTGTGGCCCGGGTCGATCTGGTGCTGCTGCTGTCGAATGAACAGCGTGACCAGTTGACGACGCTGGTCGATGGCAAATACGGGTTGGTGCTGGGAAAATCCCTCAACCGGCCTGAAGTCGAAGGAATTTCATTTGCCACCGACGGACTTTTCTCAAGTTCGCGAATCGACAGGGATGTCAAGAAGTTGTTGTCAGACAGTCAGTTTCGCGTCTGGAAAAAACAGTTTGCAACCCAGCTGGAATCGGTCGCCGCCAGCAACGGTCAGGAGCAGGTCGGCAACGGATTCTGGGGCCTGTTGCTCGGCTTCTGAACCACACAAGACCCATGAACGCAGGGGCGAACCGCCAAAAAACCGCGCTGCGGACAGCGCGGGCGGGTTCGATTTCCAGTTGGCGGGCAGCAGCGGGAATTCGCCAAAGGCTGCATTCCGCCGGATCCATTGCCATGGCACCAGGCCAGTCGTCGTTACCGGGACGGACCGGTTTTCTGGCCCCGGTTTTATTTGACACCGTGCATCAGCCGGTTGACCAGCGGCGCGATCAGGAACAGAAGAACGCCAGCAGCCGCCAGGGCCCAGAATCCGAACGTGTAACCGCTTTGTGCCGATTCGATCGACATGCCGCTTTCTCCGCTGACAAAGCTGGCAAAAATGCCTGAAAGGTTGTTGCCAATCCCGGTCGACAGGAACCATCCCCCCATGCCCAGTCCCACGACACGGGCCGGTGCCAGTTTGGTGACCATCGACAGTCCGATCGGTGACAGGCAAAGCTCGCCGATGGACTGGATCAGGTAGACGGCGATCAGGCTCCAGAACGGAATCTTGTTGTCGGCACCTACCATTCTGGTAAGCACAATCATGAGCAGCAAAAACGCAAGGGCGTTAAAAATCAGCCCCAGCCCAAATTTTCGCGGGATGGACGGGTTGGTGTTGACTCGGGCCAGCTGGATCCAGATCCATGCCACGATCGGTGCAAACACTATGATCGCCACCGCGTTGACACTCTGGAACCACGCTGTGGGGAAGATGAATCCTGCCAGGTCGCGGTTGACGATTTCATCAGCGAGAAAAGTAAACGAACTTCCCGCCTGTTCGAAAAACATCCAGAACATGATGTTGAATACAAAGATCAGCAGCATGGCAATCGACCGGTCCCGCGCCACGTCGCCCTCCCGGATCCCTTCGATCATGATCAGCGTGCTCAGGCCCAGAAACAGCACGGTCAAGACGTATTGCAGGTTGTTTCCGCCCACCGAAAGCAGGAAATAGACGACCGGAATCATGGCAATCGCGCCCACCACAACCAGCGCGACGCGCCCCATGCTTTCGGCTCCCTTGGCGTGGCTGCCGACACCCAGCAACTGTCCGCGGCCCACGTAGAACCAGATCGTGCTGACGATCATCCCAATCCCGGAAGCAATGAAAACGTACTTGTAGGCCGGCGTTTCGGGTGTTCCCAGAACGTTTTGGGCCAACCATCCCGTCAGCAGGGGCGCGACAAAGGCTCCGGCGTTGATCCCCATGTAGAAGATCGTAAAACCGCTGTCTCGCCTTTCATCACCAGTCGCGTACAGCTTGCCAACAATCGTGGAGATAATGGGTTTGAACAAACCATTCCCCACGACGATCGTGGCCAGTCCGAATTTGAATACGGTTTCATTGGGCCACGCAATCATGAACAGACCAGCGGCCATGAAAACGGCGCCGGTCAAAATTGAACGCTGATAGCCGAGGAACTTGTCGGCCACGTAGCCACCAAAAATTGCGGCTGCATAGACCAGCGCGAGGTAGGAACCATATGTCAGATTCGCGTCTGCCTGGCCGGATGAATCGCCCCCGTGAAACTGTTCGACGATGTACAGCACCAGCGCCCAGCGAATTCCGTAGAACGCAAAACGCTCCCAGAATTCCGACATGAACAGCATCCACAGCGGCTTGGGGTGGCCGAGAAACTGTTCAAATTCCGGAGGCCCGCCGTTTGAGCCACCGGTTGCCGGATTTGCCTGGACGTTTGCAATGCTCGCGGGTGACTTGTAGGGGTTGTCTTGACTCATCCAAATGGCTCACTTGACGGACCTGGAGATACGGATCGAATCTGTTGTGTCGGGAACTCACGGCGAAAAAAAAACAACCACCGGTGAATTCTGACAGGGCCACCTTAAAACAAAGCGTCGTGCAAATCAAGAATGGCTGGTTGTGAAAGGGGGTGTCCCCGGCAGGACTCCGCTACAATTCCGGAGAATGGGCGGTTTGTGACCAAACCCGGCGCGGTGGCTGCGGGCCAGAGTGGCCTTTTGAACGGACGCAGGCCGGGACGGTCCGGACCCCCTGAAACTTCGATCACGAAACCCTGGAGCCGGCATGTTCCCGCTGCAACAGGTCGAGGTAGGCCGACTCGATCAGGTCGCTACGTCCAATCCCCAGCTGTTCCACCAGCCCGCTGGCGATTGCGACGCCTTCCTGTTGCGACTGGTCCGCGCGCAGGACGACCTCCAGTTCCAGAAACTCACCGAGATCGGTCACGCTGTCGAGATGCACGCGGGTTTGACCGATCAGGTACAAAGTGCGCCGTTTCACAACCCGCCCCAGCACTCCCCAGGCCCGCTCCAGCACCTCGCGCAGTCCCGCCGGATCGGACGACGGAGTGATCCGGTAATCGGACGGTTTGGGGCCCGGCAAATCGGGGCGGTGATAATGAATCAGTTCGGCGTGGGTCGCAGAAAAGACCCGCAGTTTCAGCCGCCCGGACGGACAATTGAAAAACGTGTCGTCCTGCAGAATCAGTTCCGGGGCGGTCCCGGCCAGTCCGGCAACGCGCGCTTCCAGGCCGGAGCGGTCGGCAACGTGGGCCTTGATTTCAATATTGTGCGGCATCCCGGCAGTTCCCTGTCATCATGAATTTCAAACCAGATCCATCCGGTCACTGCGGTCGGGAATGATCACTTCCGGCAAACCGGCCGCGAGCAGCAGTTTTCGGAACACTTCCGCAGGTTCCATTTCAGTGTGGACGAGGGCCACCTTTCGGATGGTCCTACCGGCGTTGGACTGAACCGCCCATTTCAGCAATTCGGGCTGGTCGGCGTGTCCTGAACTGCTCTCCAGTTTCAGAACGCGGGCGCGCACGACATGTTCCTCACCAAAAATCCGGGCGACTTTGTTGCCATCCAGAATCCTGCGCCCCAGCGTATGCGGCGCCTGGTAGCCCGTGAAGAGTATTGTGTTTCGCGAATCGGAAATATTGTTCTTCAGATGGTGCAGGATCCGGCCAGCCTCACACATCCCGGACGCGCTGACAATCACGCAGGGCTCCTGCAGGCTGTTCAGCGCCTTGGAGTGTTCCACGCGGCGGACGTAATGCAGGTTGTCGAATTTCAGCGGATCCTGGTCGGCCTCGTTCAGAATCCGGTCGACCATCTCTTCGTCAAAACACTCGACGTGGGTGCGAAAAACATCGGTCACGCAAACCGCCAGTGGACTGTCAACGAAAACCTTGATCGGTGGCAGGCGACCATCTTCGGCCAGCACGTTCAGGCGGTAAACCACTTCCTGCGTCCGACCGACTGAAAAAGCGGGAATGATCAGCTTCCCTCCCTGCTTCCAGGTTTCTGCCGCAGTTCTCTCCAGCATTTTCAGCGCATCGCCACCGGCCTCGTGCGTGCGGTCGCCATAGGTCGATTCCATGATCAGATAGTCCGCATCGTCGATCCGGCGCGGGTCGGGCAGTATCGGCATGCCGGGCCGGCCAATATCAC
>JBGSVU010000728.1:0-4482 GCA_041752775.1 Pirellulaceae bacterium
TCGCCACGGCCTCCCCGGAAGCAATCAGCGGCCATCGCCAAAACCGACCAAAAAATGGCGTCGTCCGGACAATTGCTGCCCAACCCGCTCATCGGTTGATCAACATACACTGCGTGTCGCACATTTCACCTGGCGACTGGGGGGTTGGCAAAAGGATGGTGATGAACTCTGTGGTTGCTGCCTTCAGATCGACGCTGACCGGCTCAGCTACTGTTAGCTGATTCGAAGGCATATAGGTCATTCCAGGGCCACTGGTCGGGATAAAGTTGATTTCCGGAACGGTGCGGCTACACACCAATACCGGAAATTCGTAATTGATATTTCGTGTCTGGCCACCCTGGGTTAATCCCTGCCGCTGAAAACGCAGAAGCGTATACCATCGTTCGACGTTTTGTGGATCCGTCAGTTTCACCGCAGTAGCCTGCCATGCGGCGCCACCGTAGTAGTCGGAAACGGTCGTCCCCCTGTGCACTTGCATCGGGGCAAAGGTGCCGCTGGGGACTGAATCAAATCCGCTGTACGCGAATTCCATCGAATCTTCAGTCTGCCCGGCATGGGCCTGCCCAAATGTTTGAACGGGCAACATCAGTGACATTGAAGGTACAGATGTCGTATTGCATCCCACCGGCTCAATTTTTTGGGCCGAGTTCAAGGCGCCCACGTGACCATCCCTACAACAGTCGGTCGAATATTTGTACGTCACTCCGTCGTAAAAAATCAGTTGGACCGGAAATTGTGCGGCAGAAACTGTCGGGGGTTCGGTGTCCCTGCCGAGGTTCCCAGCCTGCGGTTCCTGAGCCTGCGGTTCCTGAATCGGTTGGGGACTGGGAGCGTCACTCTGCCATGCGCCCAGAGTTGCTGTCGCAATCGAAAGCGCGAGCAGGAATCCAAAGGCAACAGTGAAAACTGGTGGAGTGTGCAATTTCATGAATGTATCTCACGGAAAGTTGGGAAGATTGAGACGTCTAACAGTTCGAAAGCCAAGGTTTGAAAAATTGTGGGTCTCCGGTATGGATGCGATGCTGGAAAAAACAGCCGGAACTCCGATTTTCTCTGGCGGCAGTGCCAAACAGACATACCACGCGGAGTTGAGGTAAAGGCCGGGGCTGCGCACACCACCCGTAGATACATCGTGCGTGGCGTCATGAACCAGTTTACCATCAACGCGCCGGACGGGCGCAAACGGATCGGCACACCACTCGTGACAACCTGTCAGAAGGCCGGTCACAGCAGGGTTGGCCCTGTTCTGGTCGAAACTGGCCGGCTTCAGGGCGTCTGGCGGCAGGGACTTCTGGGATTCTGTCATCTGGTCTCCCCAGGGAAATTTGCTGGTTCCGCCGTTCGTGGCGGCGAAGGCCATTTCGCAAACGGTAGGCAACGATTTGCCATTGTCTTCGGCCCAGGCAACAGCCAAATCCCAGGGCAATCCAACTGCGGGATCGTCCGTCAGGCTACCCTCCGGAACCGGGAAATCGTGCCAGACAGCCGTAATTTCACGCCAGGTTACTTCATGGGTATCGATCAGAAAGGGCGCCAGTTTTCTCCGGATTCCACTGAAAGCAACCAGAATATCGGGTTGGTCAAGTGAAGTAATCACGCCTCCCGCCTGGAATGCCAACGGCCCGGAGACCCTCGAGCCCGGAACAAGTTTCAGTTCGGGAACGACAACGATTCCGTTTACGACCGTGCTGGAGCGGTGGTCGATCGTGACCTGTTCGGCACCGATCCGTCTGTAGACCATGTTTTCAGCTGCCGCCATGGACTGTGGAACGGAGCGAAAGACATCAAAAACCTCGCCGTCCAGCCGAGCCCAAACCTGATAAAAACCTGGCGACAGTCGCACGACCTCCCCGGCCACGGACTGGATTTGGGACTGTGGATCAATCACTCCCAGTTCAGGATCGAACCGGTACCAGACCAGTTCTGCGCCAGCCGGGTTGCTGGACATGACCACCGGTATCTCCGGATTGTTGCGGCGGTAATCCTGATAGACCAGCCAGCCACTGAGGAGCGCCGCGGCCGCCAGCACGGCTGCTACTGCAGGCAGCCAGTTGCGGTGTGCCAGGGCCATAAATCGCCGCCGGTGAATTCGCCGATAGGCGACCATCGGTTTTCCGTTCAGAAAATTTTCAAGGTCCTCGGCGAATTCGATGGCAGACAGGTAACGGTCCTCCGGCGCTTTCGCCATGGCCTTCATGCAGATGGCCTCCAGCGGGGGCGGAATTGTGCGGTCCCGGTTTCGCAAGCGGGGAGGCGGGTCACTGCCAACAATTCTGGAATAAACTTCCGTGACCGTCCCGGAATAGGGCAGTTGGCGGACCAGCACCTGGAACAGGATGACGCCCAGCGAATAGACATCTGACCAGGTTCCAATTTGTGATTTTTGACCGCGGACCTGTTCCGGTGCCATGAAGGCGGGTGTGCCGATGGGCCGTCCCGCCTGCATCAGGGTGTCGTCCTCACTGTACAGGGACCGGGACAATCCAAAATCGAGCACCATTGGGTTGCCGAGCTGGTCCACCATGATGTTGCCGGGTTTCAGATCCCTGTGGATCACTCCCTGGTCGTGCGCGTACTGGATTGCCTTTGCAATTCGAATCACCAGGCGCAGGATTTCATCGCGCGAATGACTGGTTTCGTTCAGCCAGCTGCGCAGCGTTTTTCCCTGCACAAACTCGCTGACAATGTAGGGGCGGCCATTGTGTTCGCCCACATCGTGGATTCGTACAATGGATTCGTGTTTCAGGTTGCTGGCGGATCGGGCTTCGCGCAGGAACAGGTCGGCCTGAATGGACCCCGGCTGGGGGACTTTCAGCGCGACTTCCCGTTTCAGAAGTGTATCGAAACACCGACTGACCACTCCGAAACTGCCCTCCCCTGCCTGTCCCAGGACCTGAAATCGCGGAGGAATATTGGGGGCCTTTACGCCGCGGTCGATGGTCGATACCTCCGGAAACGCAAGCTCAGTTGCCTGGAGCGAACCGCATTCATCACAAACCGGCAATGCGGGGAGGTGCGCCAGCCGGTTTTCATCAATTTTTTTTCCGCAATATCGGCAAATCATTGACTGAATCAGGTGTTGGGAAGAGTCGGAGGCGCGGACAGAGGGTCGACCGGCATTCGGGCGACCATTCCACTCGCGATATTGTAGCCCCAGGCCGGCACCACCCACATCCGACCACCCTTCCCCCGGGGAATGTCACCAAGTACTAAAAGCTGAAGAAGCCATACCACGATTGAAGGTGGATATGACCTGTCCGGAGAAGAATCGGGCTGGTCTTTTCGTGGCACACGTAGTTTTCTGTCGATACCGGAGGGCTCGTGACCAGAAGATTTTGAGACCTGTGGATTGGTGGATTGCACTGCTTGAGCCATCATTTGGGACATCGCAGAACCGCGGTTGGCAAAACCGAAGTATTAGACAGGCATTCGTTTTCGGTCCTGCATTGTTCCGGTCCAAAATTCCAGACATCGACCTCCGGCAGTTCAGTCTCCCAAATACACATCAAAGGAAGGAGCGCTCCTGAAAAGGTATGACCGGCCCAAAAGCGAATTCAATTTCTCTCTGGAACGAGGTTCAAGCGATTCAAACACGATTTCAAGCCACTCTTTCTCAATGTCGCAGAGTTTGGATTCAAACTGCTTAAGCGCAGATTTCGCAGAGTCCAGAAAAATCGATTTTTCCTGCTCAGACCATTGAAGACGGCTCGCAAGGTCTCCCTTAAGCACGTCAAAAACAGGGCCATAATTTTTCTGTAAAGCCCTTCTGGCAATTTGCTCAAAATTGTGAATTTGAGACAAATGCAATATGTCCTTAATGCCTGTGCAGGCTTGATCGGCCGCATTTTCCCGGATCCCACGCAGCTCTATACGCAACTCATCCAGTGACCCTCCGGAATCGGGATTGTAACCCAGACTCCGCAGGGTTGCGCGTTCGTTTTCGGAGTCATAGTCGACAAACAAATCTTCAAGTTGCTCTCGCTGAGTCCCCGTCAAATCAAGTTCTCTGGAAAACCCCTCACTCGCAAACATCTGGCGGAATATGGACGTGAATGCTTCGGCCTCGGACTGAAGTTGCGCATCAGTTTCCGGGATGACAGGATTCGCAGCACCCGATACGGACATTTTGAACTTTGGGAAATGCTGCAGTTTTTGAAAAACAGAGTCCATTTTTTCCAGAAACGAAAATTCGTCAACCAATCCCAGATGAAGGCGAAATTTCTCAGAGTGGTCGGTCGAATAATCGTTGAGATACTGCCAGCGAGCGGCAATTGATTTTCTGTCCTTTTCCTCTTTTGGAACTGGCTTTTGGTGACTTTCTTGGGGTCCTTCGCGAAAAGAATTGGAAGCCTCCAATTGCTTCAGATGGCTAAGTTCTTTGTCTTTTTCTTTAAATCTTTCTTGTTCTTCATTTAACTGTTCTAAGAGCTTGGCATATTCTTGCTCCTAGAATTGAAATCAAAACCAGTCAAATATTGCAGA
>JBGSVU010000729.1:0-2302 GCA_041752775.1 Pirellulaceae bacterium
GTCGGCGGCAAAGTTGTCGACAAATCCGATGAACTGCATCTGCTGCAGCATGGTACAGGCCGCTTCAAAAGCCTCTGCGCCGTCACTCCACCACCAGCGGTCATCGGCGTTCGGCTGGTCGCTGGCGTCGGCCAGCGCGCGCGTCAGCATGTTCGCGTCGCAGCCCGCGCTGGCAAATTCCTCCAGTGTCATCAAACGGTGGTCGACGGCAATTCTCTGTAACGCGGCGGCGTGTGCCGGATGCTGCGGATCGCCCGCCGCATGGCAGTAAAAACGGTGCTGGGAAATATAGCGGTCAACGGGATCACGCAAAAACGTGAAAAACCAGGGCGGACGGCTGGAGTGGGCCTGCATCCGGAACAGGACGTTGCGGCCCATGATCAGGTCGAGGTTGGCGGGCGAGTTCAGGCGGCAGATTTCTTCGTGGACGAACTGGTCGGCCGCAGACTTGGAAGAAAACTCGGCCACCGTCAGCACCCGTTCCGGTCCGACTTCGGAAAGCATTTTCAACAGGGATGTCCCCGCGCATTTGGGCAGGTGCAGGAACAGAAAAAGATGCTCGCGGGGCGGTGGCCCAGGGGGTCCACCCAACAGGTCGCGTACGGTTTTCAGCAGGGATTTCATGCACCCAGTTTAATCCTGAAACAACAAGCCGTATAACCGGGGATCAAACAAATTGGGCAGGCACGCGTCCTGGGCCGGAATGCCGGAAGTTTTGCCAGGACGGGAATGCGTAACTGAAAACACTTTTTTGACTGCGGCGGACTGCCGGTCAGTTGAGTAAATCGAATGAATGGTTTTTTGGGAACTCGTGGCTCATTCATGCTGGACGTTGTCGTCCTGGCGATGGTCCTCGTCACAGGAGTTCTGTTGGCCAGCATCGCGATTGTGCGATTCCACCGCAACCACCGGCTGCACCGGCGGATCCAGCTGACTCTCGCCGCGGTCCTGGTCGTGGCGCTGATGGCGTTCGAAATCGACATGCAGCTGGTTACCGACTGGCGGGCCCTGGCGCGTCCCAGTCCCTGGTTCGGAAGTGGCAATGTCTACAAGGCACTCTGGGTGCATCTGGCCTTTGCCATCCCGACGCCCTTTGTCTGGGCAGCCGCGATTTTTTTTGCGTTAAGGCATTATCGCCCGGGCACCGAAGCGGGCGGGTCCGGATTTGCAAACGAAAAACACGCTGCCCGACATCGCGTCGCCGGACGGATCGCGGTGGCCCTGATGCTGTTGACCGCAGTGACAGGATGGATTTTTTACTGGATGGCTTTTGTGGCTTGAATCCGCGCGGCCGCGGCAGAGGACGAAAGCGGGGTCAGGGATGCTGGATCGTGTCCAGAAGTTCCATAAAGTCCTCCCTTTCCTGTAACGATTTCAGGTCGGGGTCGTTTTTCAGGCGTTCGACATCATCCAGTCCCATTGCGACCAGCGCCCTGAGAATGTCGACAGACCGCATCGCCTGGGCTTCGTCTCCGCTGTTGCCAAAAGCCATGGCATGGATCCGGGCGCGGGCGAACATCGTCGGAGCGGCGGTGACATCGGCGAGGGATTCGGCAACGGCTATGGCCCGTTCGGTTTTTCCACATCGCACCAGACTTTGTGCCGTCTTGCTGCGGTACAAAATCCCCTCCTTGCCCGGAAACATATCGGCCAGAGCCTCCCAGTCCGCCGCCGCGAGGTCGAACTGGCCGGTCAATTCAAACGCTCCGGCGCGGTGACTGAGTGCGTTGTGCAAAAAGCTGCGCGCCTGTGGCTCACTGGGCAAATCCGCCACCAGACTGCGGAGTTCCGTAACCGCTTCGTTCAACAGTTCCACGGCCTCCGGAACCTGACCCGAGTCGAGGAGTTCTCCAGCGCGATTGACGAGATTGCCGCTCCAGGCCATTCGCAATGCCGGGCGAGCGGAGTCCCGTTCCCGAAGTGCCCCAAGCAATCCGGTCGCCCGCACCAACGTGTCCTTCGCTGCCGGATCCCCGAGGTCTTTCTGGATGATCCAAAGGTTGGTCAGGGCGCCCCCAAGCTCCAGCTGTACCGGAACATTGTCGGGATTCCCTGCCACCATTTTTTCCAGAACTTCAATGGCAGCGCGGTACTGGTCCCGCCCCTCAGCGCCTTTCTTTTGTCCGGACAAAACCAAACCCAGACTCATCATCATGCGTGACATCTCCATCGCGTGTTCCTGGACCGAAGGAAATTCGTCGACCAGTGGCTTTTTTGTTGCGATCGCCTTGCGGTAAGCCTGTTCAGCACCCTCCAGGTCGTCGGCCTCGAACAACTGGCCCGCCAGGTTCCAGTAGCCTTC
>JBGSVU010000730.1:0-5687 GCA_041752775.1 Pirellulaceae bacterium
AGCCAGCGGGCTGGGCTTGCCCGCGAGGCTGGCGGTCGGCCAGCAGGAAGTTGACTTTGTCAAAGACATCAAACCGATTTTCGAGCAGCACTGCCTGGCCTGCCACGGTCCGGAAAAAGAAGAGAATTTCCGGATCGATGACCGGGACTGGGCCATGGACTATATCGAAGCCGAGGACGCGGAAAGCAGCCAGTTGTACGAGTGCCTGGTTTCGGACGACGACGAAGTCCTGATGCCACCGCCGGAAGAAAAAAACCCGCTCAGCCCTGCCCAGATTTCCCTCGTCAAAGCCTGGATCGATCAGGGAGCAAAATGGCCTGAAGACGTAACGTTCGTCGCTCCTGCCAAAACCGTCATTCCGGAGACGGACCAGCCGGGAGCAAATCCGGAACGGGCCACCATGGATAGCACCAGCCAGCAAAGCACCAACCAGCAAAACGACAGCCAGGAGAGCACCAACCAGGCGGATCCCACCGGACAAAACGCTCTTCAAGACGAATCGGCCGACAAAAATTCCGTTCCGTCCGTTCCTGATGCCGGTGCGAAAGACCTGGCCGATCTTCCCGCCGGGGAGGAAGCCGCTGCCGGAGCCAACTGGGGACAGCGGATCTGGGTCGCCGTCGGGCCGTTGCATCCCGCGGCCGTGCATTTGCCGATCGGCTTGCTGCTGGGGGCGGGCTTGTTCGCCCTGTTCGGGTTGCGGGGCAATTTTGTCATGAGCGACTGTGCCTACTACTGTCTGTGGCTGGGCGCCCTGACCTGCATTGTGGCATCTGTTGTGGGGTGGTCCTACACGATCACCAAGCCCTACGATTCCGACATCGCAAACATCTTCAAGACGGACGAGAAGATCTTTTTGCACAGAATCACGGGAATTGGCGTTACGATTTTCGCGCTGTTGCTGGCCCTTTACGCCTCGGCGGCTCGGGCGGCAGACCCGGACGACGGGTTGCTCTGGAAACTGGGCGCGATCGTCCTGGCGATTGCCATCGGGTGGGTCGGTCATACGGGAGGTGAGTTGCACTACAAGGCGCGACATTATCGCCTGCTGTACGGGATCGTCGAAGAATTGACGGGTTGGGAGATTGATGGAGTGGCGAACCAGCCGGACAAGTTTGAAAAGGAGTTCGAGGAAGCTCCGGCAGGGGAATCCGGCAACCCCGATGACAACGCTACCGTAGAAGAAGGCGACCAGACGGGCCGGACCAGTTCCGAGAGTGGTGCTGGCAGTGGGGAACCGGGGGGCTCTTCGCCAACGGACCGGGGCCAGGCGACATCGGCGGGTGGATAGCAACCCCTGACAAGGATCGCACGCCCTGAACAGGTGTTCCAAAGTCGTTCGCGACAATTTGACTTCTGGACGGGGTCGCTGGAACGGCGAAAATGACAGGTTGGGATCCCGGCTGTTGTTCGGGGTTTGCCCAATCATGTTCAGTTGTCGCCTGAATCGTTTCTCCAGTTCAGTCGATGCAGCGTTTTGAAATGGGATGCCCCGGCGGCGCGCAGGGCCTGTAGTAAACCTGTTTCGGCAAATTTTTTCTGTTTTCAAAAACCGTCGGCTTATTCAGCACCATGCGAATTCCCAGGCCTGCCGTTTTTCTGTTGTTGCCTGGGCTGTTGGCGATCTGGGGATGCGCCCCCGCCGCTCCACCCGAATTCCGGCTGAACGAAGTCGAACTGCTGAAACAGCAACGGCAGTCACTGGGGGAAAACGAAGAATTTGAGCCGGGGTACCGGCAACAGGTGCAAGACCTGGTCACGGCGCTGTTTGGCACTCCCGATGAACCAGCATTGCCGCTGCTGGCCGGCGCCGACGACCCGGCAGGCAAAATCATCAGCCTTGAGAATCTGAAACTGGCGGCCGGATCCGTGGCCAGTGACCGCGAGGACCGGCATGCTGGACTGTGGCGCGAGCATTGTGCCCACTGCCACGGGGTGACTGGAGATGGCAACGGTCCGACGGCCAGCATGCTGAATCCGTACCCGCGCGATTTCCGGCTGGGCAAGTTCAAATTCAAGTCGTCGCCACTGCGGCAGGCTCCCACCGACGCCGACCTCGAAAAAGTCTTGCGGAACGGAATTCCGGGAACCGGGATGCCGTCCTTTCACACCTTGCCGCCGGAACATGTTGCGGCACTGGTGGATTACGTGAAGTATCTGACGATGCGTGGTGATTTCGAGCGGTACCTGCTGGCGATGTTGCCGGAGTTGCAGGCCGACGGACTGCCCCTGTTGAATTTGCGATCGCTGTTGCTGGCCGACGATGACCAGAGGGATGCCATGGAGGAGCAGATTGAAGTGCTGGGCATGGACGTGCTGATGGACCGGGTTCTGGAACGCTGGATCGATCCGGCTTCCGGCGTTACCGAAGTGCCCCCAGCGCCGCCGGAGATCGCTGTGGATCATCCGGGGCATGCCGCGCTGGTTTCCCGGGGCCGCGACCTGTTCCACGGTGCGGGCAGCTGTGTCCAGTGCCATGGGGATACGGGTCTGGGGGACGGTCAGACCGAGAATTATGACGACTGGACGAACGACTGGCTGAAAACGCCGGGGGTGAATCCGGAGGAGCCCGCGACGTATGCCGATTTTCTCGATGCGGGTGCCTTGCCACCGAGAAAGATCCGGCCGCGCAATTTGAACTTGCCCGTTTATCGTGGCGGGGGCAGTCCGGAGGAAATCTGGTTGCGAATTGCCAACGGGATCGAAGGGACTCCGATGCCATCGTCACCGGCGCTCAAGGCCGACGAGGTCTGGGCACTGGTGGCCTGGGTGCGCAGTTTGCCGTACGGCGAACCGGTCAGTGGGAATTGATTTCACCTGTTTTTTGTCACCTGATTTTTGAACGAAACCGGAGCCAACAGCTGTGAACCGATTGTGGAGTCTGCTGTTTCTCCTCGTTCCCCTCGCGGCCACCGGTTCGGTCCTGATGGCGGCGTATGACATTGCTCCGCTGAAAGGGATGTGGGTTCCACGCAACGAGAATCTGTCGGAAACAAAAATTGACGGATTGATCGTCACCCTGCATGTGGTTTCGGCCTGTGTGCTGATGGGAACCGGGCTGATGCTGGCCTGGATCGTCTGGCGGGGAACTGCCCGTACCGGGCAACCGGCCCGCTACATCAGCCACAACACGTTGCTGGAAGTCATCTGGACGGCGATTCCGGCCGGGATTCTGGTTTGGCTGGCGTTGTCGCAATATTCGGCCTGGAACAACAGCCGGATGCAGCGTCCGACGACTGGCGGAATTGTCACAGGGGAAACGGTTCAGCCGTCGGTGCTGGTGGTTGCCCGGCGTTTTGGATGGGAATTTCATCATGCCGGAGCCGACCGGAAAACGGGAACAGCCGATGACGTGATCAACCTGAACCGGCTGGTGGTGCCCGGCGACCGGGATATTGTCCTGGAGCTGCGCAGCCGGGATGTGATCCACAATTTTTGTGTGCCTTCGCTGCGGATCAAACAGGACATTGTGCCGGGGTTGAGCCCCCTGGTGTGGTTTCGCGCCCCTGCGGGATACAAGTCGGAAATCATTTGCACCGAGTTGTGCGGCTGGGGGCACTATTTGATGCAGGCCAGCGTGGAAACGGTCGGTGAAGGAGAATACGCGGCGCGGATTGCGGCGCTGGCCGGTTCGGCCCAGCCCGCTGAACTGGCAGGTGATCTGGAGCCAGCGGCGCGAGTCGGCGGTTCCCTGACGGCAGAAGGACTGGCCGGGCGAACGTTGAGGGAGGTGGCCCAGTGACGGAGCATCATCATCCGCGTCATCCTTTGTGGTGGCTGTTTTCGCGGGATCACAAGGTGATCGGATTGCAGTTTCTGTTTTCGTCGCTGTTGTGGTTGGCGATTGGCGGATTGCTGGCGCTGGCGATCCGCTGGCAACTGGCCTGGCCATGGAGCGGAATACCGCTTTTGGGAAGGTGGCTGTTTGCGGACAACGGGGGGCAGATCACGCCGGAGTTTTACAACGTGCTGTTTACGATGCACGCCACGGTGATGGTGTTTTTTGTGGTGATACCGGTGTTGTCGGGCGCGTTTGGAAACTATCTGATCCCGTTGATGATTGGTGCCCGGGACATGGCTTTTCCGACGCTGAACATGCTCAGCTACTGGTTGATGTGGCCGGCCTTTGGTTTGCTGGTGGCCAGTGTGCTGGTACCGGGTCAGGGGCCGAGCAGCGGCTGGACAGCTTATCCGCCGCTCAGCGAGCTGTTCAGTGATTCGCAGAGTTTGTGGGTCGGATCACTGCTGATGACGGGGATTGCGTCGATGCTGGGCGCGATCAACTATGTCACGACGATTTTGCAGATGCGGGCGCCGGGGCTGACGCTGATGCGTCTGCCGATGACGGTCTGGGGGTTGTTGATCACGGCGATACTGCAGGCCTTTGCCTTGCCCGTGTTGACTGCCGCTTTCGTCATGCAGTTGGGGGACCGCCTGTGGGGGCTGGATTTTTTTGTGCCCCAGTATGTGCTGGACAGTGCCGAGGCGACGGTGGTGGGCAATGGTGGAGACCCGTTGCTGTGGCAGCATTTGTTCTGGTTTTATTCGCATCCGGCGGTTTACATCATGATCCTGCCGGCGATGGGGATGGTCTCGGACATGCTCAGCTGCTTTTCCCGCAAGCCGCTGTTTGGTTACCGGCCGATGGTTTACAGCATGTGCGCGATTGCGGGGCTGGGGTTTATCGTCTGGGGACATCACATGTTTGTGTCCGGGATGAATTACCTGTTGTCGGTGTCCTTCGCGGTTTCAACGATGCTGATCGCGCTGCCGAGCGGGGTGAAAGTGTTCAACTGGCTGGCGACGATTTGGGGCGGGCGGCTGCAACTGACGGCGGCGATGCTGTATGCGTTGGGGTTTGTCTCCATGTTTGTGATTGGCGGGTTGTCGGGCGTCGTCATGGCGTCGCCTGCGGTCGATATTGTGGTGCACGACACCTACTACATCGTGGCCCATTTCCACTATGTCCTGTTCGGCAGTTCGCTGCTGGCGGTGTTTGGCGCGATCCATTTCTGGTTTCCCAAAATGTTTGGGCGGATGATGAATGAAACGCTGGGGAAAATTCATTTCGTGTTGACCTTTGTGTTTCTGAACGGGACCTTTTTCCCAATGCATTTTCTGGGGTTGCGGGGATTTCCCCGGCGCTATGCGGACCCTTACGTGGTGGAATCGTTTCGCGACCTGTTGCCGCTGAACCAGTTCATTACGTGGTGTGCAATCGGGATGGCGGCGGCGCAGCTGCTGTTTTTGGGGAATTTTCTGGTGAGCATTTTCCGGGGACGGCGCTGTACGGAGAATCCGTGGCGCTGCAACACGCTGGAATGGTCGGCGCCCAGTCCGCCACCGCATGGCAATTTTCCGGTTCCGTTGCGCGTGGCGCGGGGACCTTATGAATATTCGCATCCCGACGGGGCGGACGACTATTGGCCGCAGAGCAGACCATGAACGAACGACGGGCTGAAATCCGGAAGACGAACCGGAATCCGGTACGCTGGGCGCATCGGGTGGGGATCGTGCTGGCGCTGGTTGTATTTCCGCTGATTTGGGTCGGCGGGCTGGTGACCACGACGGATGCCGGGATGGCGGTGCCGGACTGGCCCAATACTTACGGGTACAACATGCTGGCCTATCAGGTTTACGACTGGTTTTTTGGTCCGTGGGATTTGTTTGTCGAACATGGGCACCGG
>JBGSVU010000731.1:0-5808 GCA_041752775.1 Pirellulaceae bacterium
GCGGGCGGCGACGCCGGCACGGGGGCATCCACCGGGACAGAGGGGGCTGCTGCGGACGCAGCGCCCGATGCCGAAACGGAAGCCGGTTCCGGTGGACAGTAACATTTTCCTTTTCTGAACGATTTGCCAGGCCGATTTCAACGCCAGAACAAAACTGAATTCCTGTTATCAGGAGCAAGCCTATGACAACCGCAGAACTTCGCCGCGAACTTTTCGGCCATGCCGACAAAAATTACCTGAACCATTCGAGGGGCTTCCTCTCGTGGGCGCTGACTCTGGACCACAAACGGATCGGGATCATGTACCTGGTCGGCGTGACGGTCGCCCTGTTGCTGGCGGGTGTGTTTGCGCTGATCCTGCGTACCCATCTGTGGTACGCCGACAGCGGAATGTTGTCCGACGCGACTTACAACAAAATGTTCACGTTGCATGGCGCGATCATGGTGTTTTCGTTCATTATTCCCAGTGTCCCGGCGGCGCTGGGCAATTTTGTGCTGCCGATGATGCTGGGTGCCAAGGATGTGGCGTTTCCCCGGCTGAATCTCGCCAGTTTTTATCTCTGGATTTTCGGGACGGCATTCCTGTTACTGGCTCTCGTGACCGGCAGCCTCGATACGGGATGGACGTTTTACACGCCTTACAGCATAGAAACCCAGACCTCGGTGGTGTACGCCACCTTCGGTGCGTTTATTCTCGGTTTCAGCTCAATTTTTACCGGCATCAACTTTCTGGTGACGGTCAACACGATGCGTCCGGCCGGAATGGGCTGGTTCCAGATGCCGCTGTTCATCTGGGCGCTCTATTCGACAGCGATCATCCAGATTCTGGCCACGCCGGTGCTGGGGATCACCCTGCTGCTGTTGATGGCGGAGCGAATTCTGGGTGTCGGGATTTTCAATCCGGAGCTGGGTGGCGACCCGGTGCTGTTCCAGCACTTTTTCTGGTTCTATTCGCATCCGGCGGTGTACATCATGATTCTGCCCGCGATGGGAGTGATCAGCGAACTGATTGCAGTTTACTCGCAAAAGAAAATCTTCGGGTACTCGTTCATCGCGTTTTCCAGCGTGGCGATCGCGATCCTCGGCTTTCTGGTTTGGGGCCATCACATGTTCACCAGCGGCCAGTCGATGGTCGTCAACCTGATTTTCAGTGCGATCACTTTTTCGGTGGCCATTCCCTCCGCGGTCAAAGTGTTCAACTGGCTGTCGACGCTCTACAAGGGCTCGATTCTGCTCAGCACTCCCATGTGTTACGCCCTTTCGTTCATCTTTCTGTTCGGCATCGGCGGTTTGACAGGTCTGTTTCTGGGTGCCCTGTCGACGGACATTCATCTGCACGACACCTATTTTGTGGTCGCTCACTTTCACTTTGTGATGGTCGGTGGCACGCTGACGGCCCTGCTGGGCGGTGTGTTTCACTGGTGGCCCAAGATGTTTGGCCGGATGTACAACGACCTGCTGGGCAGGATTGGATGTTTCCTGGTTTTCACCGGGTTCAACCTGACCTTTTTCCCGCAGTTTGTGATGGGGGCCCGCGGGATGCCGCGCCGGTACGCCTCGTACGATCCTGAGTTCGTGATTTTCCACCAGTGGTCGACGATCGGGGCCTTTGTGCTGGGGCTGGGTATCGTGTTGTCTGTGTTTACGCTGATCTACGCAGCGTTGTATGGACGCAAGGTAACGGGCAACCCCTTCAACGGTGCGTCGCTGGAATGGCAGTCCAGTTCGCCGCCTTCATTTCACAATTTTGAACATCAGGTGCACATGCACGATCCCTACGATTTCGGCGATCTGGTTTTCGACGAACAGCTGGATTCGTGGGTGCATCGCGAGTTCATGGAGCCGGACAAACGGCCGGCTCCTGTGCCATCGGTTCACTGAGATGTGAGCCGTATTGGGGGTGCCCGCCACGCGAGGGCATTCGCTTTTTGATTCCGATCGATTGTTACTTCAAGCAGATAATCCGGAGCCGGTTATGGCGGTGGTTGAACCAGTACACGACGCACATCATGACGACCATCATGGCCATGGTGAATTCATTGCGCATCACTTTGAGAGCGCCGAACAGCAGTACGATTCGGGCAAACTGGGGATCTGGGTGTTCCTCGTAACCGAAGTCCTGTTTTTCAGCGGGCTGTTCGTGGCCTACACGCTGTGGCGCAGCCATCACCCGGAAGTTTTTCAGCAGGCCCATGTTTTCCTTGACAAGGTCCTGGGCGGGATCAACACGGTGGTGCTGCTGTTCAGCAGTTTGACCATGGCCTGGGGCGTCCGCGCCGCACAGTTGGGACAGAACAAAACGGTCGCCAACATGACGCTGATCACAATGGTCTGCGCCGCGATGTTTCTCGGGATCAAGGCGGTTGAGTACAGCCACAAGTGGGACATTGGTCTGAAACCTGCGCGGGACTACACCTATTCGGGCCTGCACGCTGAGGCGACCTATCCACTGGCCGTCGCGATGGGGATCTCCGACTGGCTGGTGATCCTCAGCATTATTCCTGCCCTGCTGCTGGCTGTATTTGTGGGCATGGCGGTGTTTTTGCGATTGACCAGCAAACCGGTTCTGTCCCAGCTGTTCGTCGGTTTGGCGATCACGGTCGGCGGTTATTTTCTGGGTGCTGTGGGCGGCCAGGTCTATATGAAAGCGATGGACGGTGGGGGCGAACATGCCGCGCAGGCTCCCGTTGTGCTGCACGCCTCCAGCCTGGAGCGTCAGGATGGCCCCGCTGTTGAACCGGAATCCGGCCAGGATCCGGCGGCAGGTGGCCACGAAAATGCGGATTCCCAGACAACTGCCCAACAGGCGGCGGATCATGGTCCGGGACACGACGATGCTGCACACGACGATCATGCCCATGCTGCAGATGCGCACGCTGGCGATTCCCATGCTGCCCACTCGAACGACCCGCACATGCCGGACCCGGACAAGTTGTCCCGCGACGTGAGGATTTTCTTCAGCATTTATTACTGCATGACCGGATTGCACGCGTTTCACATTCTGGGCGGGATTGCGTTCCTCTCCTGGATCTATTACCGCTCCCTGGAAAACCACTGGCGACCGGACTACTTTGGACCGGTGGACTATGTGGGACTGTACTGGCATCTGGTTGACTTGATCTGGATTTATCTGTTCCCGATGCTGTACCTGATTGACTAGAAATCTCTGGTGGACGCCGTCGTCCACCGAAGACGGTGATACCCCGGGGACGGGAGTGTCCAGGCGTACCCAAACATTTGAAAATCGACTGCTGAACGAGTAAAAGACATGGCTGGAAATCACGATCACGGGTTTGCTCATCCGGTTTCGCCGAAACTGCTGTTGAGTGTCTTTTTTGCCCTGATTTTTCTGACGATCCTGACGGTCGTCACGGCGGGTTCGCCGCTGCTGGGGCCATTTGCAATCTTCGTGTCGATGGGGATTGCCACGGTCAAGGCGTCGCTGGTGGCGCTGTTTTTCATGCACATGTTCTGGGACAAGCCCTTCAACATCGTGGTCTTTCTCAGCTCGTTCCTGTTCGTGTCGCTGTTCATTGGCATGACACTGATGGACACGGGGGAATACCAGAATTCGATCGACCGTTATCCCCGCAAACCGGTTCCAGTGACGCCTGCAGTTGAAGCGCCGGCACAGTAGCCGGATGTTCTTGCTCTGCAATGCAGGCTGATTTTTTTCCGGGTGGGTCCGGTTCCTGTTGGTAACAGGCCAGTCGGCTGGTGCCGGCTGGTTTCAGAAAAATGGCTGGCCGACCAGCAGGGGTTCGGTGGCAGGTATATCCCTGGATGGGCGGCCGGAGGGCGGTTTCAGGTCCAGCAGCAATTCCGGCCCGCGTACGGTTTTGGGGGAGTGACCGGAAGGGGAAATCGGGGCTGCCGTTGGTGGCAGCGCTATAATGGTTTCGGATCGCGGCGGACGGGCCGCCCTTGCTGCGGAGATTGCCGGGCACGCCCGGTACCTGCCACAGTTTTCCGCCTTTGTTTTTTGTTGCTGCCGGAGCCACAGGTCGTGCTCAAGGAAAAAATCAGTCTGCTTTCCAGTCGCCGCGACCTGCATCAGGCGCGATGGCTGTTCTGGCTGTTTCTCGGCTCGCTGGGGATGTTTTTTCTGGCAACCCTGGCCACGTATGTCATTATCCGGACCCAGGTCTCGATGCCGATCCGGCGAATTTATGAACCGTTGCGATTGCCCGTGACGTTTTGGGTCAGCACCGCGCTGATGCTGGTGACCAGTGTGATGCTGGAGCGGGCGGTGTGGTTTGTGCGGCGGGAAAGGCAGCGGCAGTTTCGCCAGTCGCTGACCGTTGGGGCGGCAACCGGCGGCGCGTTTCTGCTAGTGCAGTTCGCGGCGATGAGCCAGTTGCTGGTCACGCATTTTTCGCAAATCGACGGATCGACGAAATTTTACGGCTTCACGTTCATGCTGGCCCTCGTGCACGCACTGCATGTGATTGGCGGAGTGGTTTTTCTGATTTACCTCATCGTGCGGGCTCATCAGGACCGGATCGACCATGAGCGGTACTGGTCGGTGACCCACTGCGCGGGATACTGGCATTTTCTGGACGTGGTCTGGATTTCCATGCTGGCCACGTTTCTGGTGACCGGATAGCAACCCGCGGGTCTTGACGATTCAGGTGTCTGGTAACCCGACGTGTCGGCAAGGAGGAATCGACAGGGACTTGTCCCGGGCGGATTCACTGAAAACCGCATTTGGGTCAAAACCGCCCAGGCGACTCTGCGTTTACTGATCGCAACACGTGGTGGTCTTTGCTGTTCCAGCGTAGCACCAGCGTAGCACGGTGGTCCTCCACCGTGGACTGCATTCGCGAACATTCCGCTACGGTGGGGGACCACCGTGCTACTTTCTGCCACTTCGCTACTTGCCGCCGCACCGTGGAACCAAATGAATCGACGGGTGAATCACCAGGTAGGTGGGACGCGGCACCGGAAACCGGGAACTTCAAGTCGTCGGGTTGCGTCTGAACAATAAGTCCCTCGCCCCCCGAAACCCGAAACATGAAGGAACCGAAGATGAAAACGCCCGGAATCGCCAGTCCAGGAACGTTTGTAGGTGTTGTCCTTTCCCTTTTTCTGTGCAGTGCTGCGATCGCCCAGGATCGCGCCGTCGCCAGTTCCTCCAGCCTGCAGGCCGCGACTGAAAAAC
Organism: Pirellulaceae bacterium; assembly: GCA_041752775.1. GTDB lineage: Bacteria > Planctomycetota > Planctomycetia > Pirellulales > Pirellulaceae > BJ22. The sequence continues at coordinate 5,161 of JBGSVU010000731.1, forward strand.
CAGACGTCCGGCGTCCCCGCATCGAAGTCTGTTTCGTGCTCGACACTACCGGATCGATGTCGGGGCTGATCCAGAGTGCCAAGGACAAAATCTGGTCGATCGCAAATGAGCTGATGGCTGCCGAGCCCCGTCCCGAAATCCGTTTCGGCCTGGTCGGTTACCGCGACCGCGGCGACGAATACATCACCAGAGTCTTTGATTTGACCGATGACATCGACTCGATCCATACCGAATTAACCGCGTTTCAGGCACAGGGGGGTGGCGACGGACCGGAGTCGGTCAATCAGGCTTTGTACGAAGCGGTTGCGAAAATGAACTGGAGCAGCAACCGCGAAGTCCTGAAAATCGTGTTTCTGGTCGGTGACGCGCCTCCGCATATGGACTATCCGAACGACATCCTGTATCCCGAAGTCTGCAGTCAGGCGCTCGCAAGAGACCTGATCATCAATACCGTCCTGTGCGGCAACGACACAAACACGCAGGAAATCTGGATGGAGATCGCACGCCACAGCGAAGGCCAGTTCGTTGCGATACCCCAGGACGGTGGCACCATCGCCATCGCCACACCGTTTGATGAAGAAATCTCGCAATGCAACGTCGCCCTCAACAAAACGGTTTGCGGCTACGGCGATGAAGCCCAACAGCGGA
>JBGSVU010000732.1:0-5969 GCA_041752775.1 Pirellulaceae bacterium
CTGTTGGGCGGCGCGGGCAAATTGCTGCCGGTCGGCGTAAACTCGTGCCAGGTATTCGATGCTGACAGGGGCATAGGTCGATTCGGTCCCGCTGGCGATTTCCGCAGCCAACAGAATGGGATTGTGCGCTGCAGGCAGATCAAATCGCTGGACACCAGTGGCCAGACGGGCGATGGTTTCCTGATCGCCAAGAGTTTTCAGCGCCATGGAATTGGCGGCCGGGTCGTCCTGTACGGTTTCGTCCGACAGTCCCGAGAGAACGATTCCCCAGTTGGCGAGCGAGGCGACGCCGAATTGCTGGTCCAGAAAACTGATGTAGGCCCACCGCGCCTGGAGGTCGAGATGATCGCTGGTTTTTCCATATTCCTTCAGTGCCCAGCGCCAGCGTTGTCCGTCGCTGGCTGATTTCTCCCAGGACTCGGGGATTTCATAAAAAACCGGTTGGCCGTTTTCATCAACGGGGGCCCCGCGCGAATTGTCGACGCCCCAGCCATAGCCGCGACCGTAGCCGTAACCACCGCTGGAATCTTCCACGTCGGGTAACGAATCGAGCGCGGTCAACTCCTGCAATCTCCATTCGTTGCCGTAGAAGCGGTTGATTTCGAGGGTAGCGGCGAGCGTCTGGAAAAAGGTGGCTTTGTCCTCTGCATTGCCGGTTTCCTGGACCAGCGGGATCGCCTGTCCCAGCAGTTGCAGGGCCCGCGTGCGGTCGCGTTCGACGGAATTGGCCCATTCGCCGCCGCCTCTTGCCTGGCCGCGTTCGTATTCGCCAGCAACAATGAAGCCGTAATGTTCGACATGGTTCACGGTCTCAGCGGCTGCGTGCAGGAACTGCCACTGGTCAGCGTGCGAGCGGACCATTTCTTCCAGCAGGGGATCGAACTCGTGGTACCGCTGGAGCGATCCGAGGCACTGCACCACGTTTCTCCAGTCCCCGGCTGCGGTTGCTCCGCTGCTGTCAGCTCTGCGGAGCAATACCAGCCAGGCGTCGAGGGCTTCTTTCCAGTTGCCTTCGTCCTGAAGTTTTTGGGCCTGGTCCCGGTCGTCCAGCCGGGAAACACTTGAGCCGTGGGTCGCGGCCGGCAAGTTCTGGCCCCATGGGTCCGTCGTCCAGCTGTACCCGGCGAGAAAAACCGTCAAAGCAACAGCAGTGATCAATAGTCGAGACATTTCAACGTTCCGAAACGCGTTTGGATTTCAACACTGTAACTTCTGACAGGAAAGGCACTGGTGGGACCGGCGCCCTGTCACTCCCTGACGCAGCCGAATCGGCCGAGGTTCCAGAATTCGAACAGAAAAATCTGAAAATCGATACGCCCTGATCCCGGGGACCCCGACTGGCAGCCAGGCACAAACGCTGCCGCAGCGTTACGACTGGGGGGCGTCGAGATAGGGGTCCATGCCGAGGTTCAGCTGCATTTCGTGGCGCTGTTGTTCTTGGTACATCAACATTTTCCGGGCCTGAAAGTGACGCTGTTCAACCGCCTGCTGGGCGCGGCGAAACTGCGACGCCAGCCGGTCCGGGTGTTTGCAGCCCCGTGCTTTGGCGCGAAATCGCTGCACGCCTTTCTCTTGCAAACCGTGCAGCAGGATGTCATCGTCCAGCGACAGAAAGACCTGCCATGTTCCAGGGTCGCCCTGTCGCCCGCAGCGTCCTGTCAACTGGCGGTCAATGCGGGCGCTGTCGTGCAATTCGCTGCAGATCACATGCAACCCGCCCAGTTCCAGGGCAGCCGGATCGAGCCGGATGTCGGTTCCCCGTCCGGCCATATTGGTGGCAACCGTGACCGCCCCACGCTGGCCGGCGGCGGCCACGAGTTCTGCTTCGCGCTGATGGCTGCGCGCGTTCAGTACCTGGTGCGGGATGTTGTGCCGGGTCAGGATACCGGACAGCCGTTCACTTTTGTCGATGGAGCGTGTTCCGACCAGGACGGGTTGCCCTGTCGAGTGGATTTTTTTGACGGCCACAGCGATGGCCTGCCACTTCTCATCTTCGCTGGCCAGCACGCGGTCGGGCCACCGGACGCGGCGGGGTGGACGGTTTGTCGGAATTTCGCATACCCGGACATCGTAAATCTGTTCCAGCTCGCGGGCCGAATCGGCAACGGTTCCGGTCATTCCGCACATGTGTGGGTAACGCAGAAAAAGGTCCTGCAGGGTGATCCGGGCGGATTCACCCGTCTCGGCAGTCACCTGGACGCCTTCGCGCATTTCGATCGCCTGGTGGATGCCGCTGCGCCAGCGGCGGCCTTCTGCCAGGCGGCCGGTGAATTCGTCGACGATCACGATTTCTCCGTCGCGGACGACATAATGGCGATCGGGAAAATAAAAATGATCGACCGTGACTGCAAGCGTGACCTGTTCGTACAGACTGAAATAGGGAATGCTGACCAGTTCCTCCGGTTTTGCGGCGCGGCGAATTGATTCGCGGCCCTTGGGTTGCAGGTCCACGCTGCGCCGGGCTGGATCGAGGGTGAAATCCGTTTCTGCGCGCAGCGCGCGGGCGATTTCCGCAGCCCAGCGGAACATGGCGAGGCGGGTCGAAGAAGGCCCGTCGTTGTTGCCACTGACAATCAGGGGCGTTCGGGCTTCGTCGATCAGAATACTGTCGGCTTCGTCCACCAGCACGAAGCTTAATTCCCGCAAGACAGGTCTTCGGTCGCCGTCATCGGTGCGATTCGTGTCGAATCCCGGGGAGTTGCCGGACTGGCCCAGTTCCAGTTGCCGCAACAGCAGCCGGTCTCGCAAAAAGTCAAAACCGATTTCTTTGGCCGTGGTGTAAGTGATGTCGGCGGCCCAGGCACGCATCCGTCTGGCCCGTTCGGTTTCTGCGACGACGATACCGGTGGAGAGGCCCAGCAGTGCGAACAGCGGCTGCATTTGTTCGGCGTCTCTCTGGGCGAGGTAGTCGTTGGCCGTTGCCAGGTGGGCTCCATTTCCCGCGAGAGCTGCGAGGTAGAGCGGCAGAGTTGCGGTCAGCGTCTTGCCTTCGCCCGTCTGCATGACAGCGATTCCACGACGGTGCATGACTGTTCCGCCCAGAATCTGGACCGGGTAGGGCACCATGTTCAGAGTGCGGCGGGACGACTCGCAGACGTGGGCAAACGCCTCGGGCAGAATCTGGTCGGCAGGCGTCCCGCTGAGGATCTGGTAACGCAGTCCGAGGCTGGATTTTCGCAATTCTGCATCGGAGAGTTTTTTCAGGTTTTCCGCGACTTGTGCAACTGCGCGAACGATCGCAGCGGTTCCGGCCAAAGGGTCGTGGCGAACACGCGTAAAATTTTTGGGAGCAGGCAGCACAGATGCAAATCCGGTGGTCTGGGCGATTCACGGCGCACTCCGCCGCGCCAGGTTCAACAGGAAGCTACCGGTTGAAAGTGCCCTGGTTGGGTGGATTCTGTTCGCGCCATCCCGCCTGATAATTCGGATCGCGGGAAAGGTCGCGCGTGGAGGCTTCGGCCAGCACGACCGGAGGCTGCATACCCCCCTGGTAGTTCGGCGTATTCGGAGAAACGTTCCACCGTGTGTAGCCTGACGGTGCCGAATTGTTGACGGCATTCGGCATCGAGTAGCCTGGATTTTGCATGATCGGCATCGATGCCGAGGCCAGTTGGGTCGCGTTGGGCATTTGATTCCACATGCCTGGGGCGCGAACTGCCGACGCATCCGCAACCGGCAATCGCGTGGGGTCCTGGCGTTCGTCGATTCGGGTTGTGTTGAAATCGGGTGAAACGATCTGGGTTCCCCCGGCCAGCCGCCACTGTGTGCCGCCTCCCTGGGCCGGAGCCGGTTGCGGGTTGACTCCGTTTCCGGCTGCGATTGAATAGCTGGTTGGGTTGTAGCCAGCCTGTTGCATCGGGACTTGATAACTGGTTCCGTTCCAGACACTGTTGGGCTGGGTCGCGTTGGCGCCGGGCTGGGGCGTTCCGGAAGCGTTCCATCCCGGATTCGCGGCGGGTCCGGCTGGTGGGGCCGTTCCCGGTACGTAATAGTTCTGATTTGCAACTCCGGGGATGTTCAGCGAGTAGGTGCCCGGTGCCGGAATCGTCGAATTGCCCCACAGGGATGCCAGACCGCATCCCGACTGGTTGCATCGATTGCGGCATCCGGAACCCGACAGCAACAGGGCGACGACGATAAATGCAAGTACGGTTCGACCCATCCGTTGGTCTCCCTGATTTCACTGGGTAAAAATGCTGGCGGTTCCGCTACGAAATTGCTCTGGCGGGCCGGTCGGCTGTCAATATCCGCCGCAACCGGACCGGGGTGACGACCGCTCCCCGAGCACGTCTGGCCGAAAATGGGTAAGCCCTGCAAAAGCGGCGATACCTTAGCAATTCTGCGGGTTGCCTCAAGCCGAATTTTCCTCAAAATCCACCTGTGAGGATGCTATAATCGAACTTTCCGAACCGTCCCGATTGACCGCGTCGCAATGCTTCGGTCCATTTCGGGAAAAGTGACTGAATGCCCGCGATAGGGCTGTTTTGACGTCCAAGATGGCGAAATTGCGGGCTATTTTTCAGTCAGTCCCCTGTCGAGACGCGGTTCCGCCACCAGGCTCCCGCGAACAGTAGCGTTAATTCAAGACCGTTTTTCAACCCGATCGAAGACTTGCCATGTGTGGAATCGTTGGATATGTCGGCCCCAAAATTGCCCAGGATTTTCTGCTGGAAGGCCTTCGACGACTGGAATACCGCGGCTATGACAGTGCTGGCACCGCTGTGCTGGATGAAAACAACCGTTTCCAGATCCAGCGCACCGTGGGACGCATCAACGGGCTGGCCAAACTGCTGAAATCCCACCCCAGCCGTGCGGGAATTGGAATCGGACACACGCGCTGGGCGACCCACGGTCCGGCGACCATCTCGAACGCCCACCCGCATATCGGCGGTGACGATATTGTTGCCATCGCCCACAACGGCGTAATCGAGAATTTCGCCGAGCTCCGCGCCAGCCTGGAAGCCAAAGGGTACACCTTCCAGTCCGAAACCGACACCGAAGTCGTCGCGCATCTGATCGCCGAACATTTGAAAAAGCTTCAGGCCGCCAGTGGCGCCGCACCATCCGATACCGGCATCGCGGTCAGCGCGCTCCGGGAAGCGGTCCGTCGCCTGAAAGGAACCTATGGCCTGGTCGTGATATTTCGCCAGTGGCCCGACACAATTTTTGCGGCCAGGCTGGGCAGTCCGCTCGTGGTTGGCATTGGCGATGACGAACATTTCATCGCCAGTGACGCATCGCCGCTGGTCGGAGACGCGAACCGGATTGTTTACCTCGCAGACCACCAGATCGCTGTGTTGAAATCTGACAGTCTGGAAGTTTCCCACCGCGACCAGGGACCGGTTGTTCACGACGTCCAGGAGTTGCAAATGGATGCGGGTGACGTCGATCTCAAGGGTTACGACCACTACATGCTCAAGGAAATTTTTGAGCAACCCGAATCGCTGCGAAACACTCTGCGGGGCCGCCTGAACGAAGACGACGCAACAGCTGTTTTTGGTGGACTGAACATGTCACCAGCCGAACTGCGCCGCGTCCGGCGAATCGTGTTGACGGCCTGTGGCACCAGCTGGCACTCCGCTCTGGTGGGTGAATACCTGATGGAAGAACTGGCGCAGCTGCCGGTCGAAGTCGAATACGCCAGTGAATTGCGGTACCGCAATCCCCCGATGGATGACCGGACACTGCTGTTTGCCATCACGCAAAGCGGTGAAACGCTCGATACGTTGGCGGCGCTGCGGGAGATGAAACGCAAGGGCCATCACACCCTCGCGATCTGCAACGTGGTTGGCAGCTCGATTGCCCAGGAGGCCGAAGGCGGAATCTATCTGCACGCCGGACCCGAAATTGGCGTGGCCTCGACCAAAGCCTACACTTCGCAGTGCCTGGCACTGTCGATGCTCTCCCTGCATCTCGGACGGTTGCGACACCTCAGCTACAATGTCGGCCGCCGGATGATTGACCAGATC
>JBGSVU010000733.1:0-5242 GCA_041752775.1 Pirellulaceae bacterium
GGCGTCTGGATCGGTGTTGAATCCCGCGAGGCGTCTCAACCGGGCGGATTCCAGTTTCTTCCGCTGCTGGACCCGGGGGACAATCAACTCTGGCCGCTGCTTTCGGAACAGGTAGATGGCCTGGCACAACTGGCGCTAGCCCGGCGATGTCCGGTTTGCAGCGAATCAGATTTGCCCGTCATGCTGGCTGTCGCGCCCACGCTGAAAAAGGACCAGCCTGCGGAGATTCTGGCCGTGGCGTTTCCCCCTGCGATCACCTCGTCTGTCGCCCGCTGCCTGCTGGCAGGCGTTACGTCCACGATCCTGCAGTGGCGCAGCGAAAAAATGCTGGAAATAACGGGAGAACACGCCCAGGCCGCGCACCGCATGCTGGGACTGTGCCGCAGTGCGGGCGGCGCCGAATCGACCGTTTCCGCCTGTATCGCTGCAGCCAACCAGCTGGCCGCGATTGGGCATGCAACCCAGGTTGCGATTGCGATCGGGCAATTCGGCCAACAGCCCGAACTGGTTGCATTTTCCGGTGTCGAGTCCTTTGATTCCAGCTCGCATCTGGCCCGGATTGCGCGCGATGTCATTCGCCAGTCGGAACCTGGGGCCTGTCGGCACTGGCAGTCGGGCGAGGATGAGTCCACGGTCGCGGAACTGGCCGAATACGGACGCAGCATTTCCGCTCAATCCACGGTCGCCATTGCCTGCCCGTCACAACGCAGTGCATCGGTCGTGATCCTGTACGCTTTTCCCGGCACATACTCAGACTGGGATGCCCGGCAAAAACGGCTGATTCAAATCAGCGAAATAGCGGCGGCCCAGCTGGAACTGGTTGCCGGGATCCACGCCAGCCCGTGGCGCCGCACGGCCACACGCTGTCGCGCGTTTCTGAAACAGAATCTCTACCGCAATCTGGCCCTCGCAGTCGTTGCGTTTGTGGTGCTGTTGCTCGTTCCGGTTCCCTACCGCGTCGCCTGTGAAACCCGGCTGGAACCCGTATCGCGCCGCTACGTTTCTGCTCCCTTCGACGCAACGCTGGACCAGACTCTCGCCAAGAATGGCGACCAGGTGGAAGAGGGCCAGGTGCTGGCGGTTCTGGACGGACGCAATTTGCGTCTCAAACAGTCCGGCCTGGCAGCAGAGATGGCAGCAGCAAAAAAACGGCACGACTCGGCGCTTGCTACCGGGGACATTGCCGCAGCGCAGGTCGCCCGCAGTGAAGCCCAGCGGGCCGGGGCCGAACTGGCGATGATCGAACAACAGCTGGGGCAGCTGCAGCTGCGCGCTCCGGTTTCAGGAATCGTCGTGTCGGGCGATCTCGACACCGCCCAGGGCGCCACCCTGACCACGGGACAGAATCTGTTCGAAATCGGCCCTCTCGACCGCGTGCGGGCCGAAGTCATGATTCCCGAATCCGAATTGCGGCACGTCCGCGACCAGGCCGACGTTTCCATCTGGCTGGCGGCCTATCCGTTCCGCACCTGGCAGGGCACGATCCAGAAAATCCATCAGCGCAGCGAAATCATCAACGACGAGAACTGCTTTGTGGCCGAAGTTGAAATCGCCAATGCGGACGGCCAGCTGCGGCCTGGCATGAAAGGCCAGGGCCGAATCGCTGCGGCCTGGCATTCGCTGGGATGGATCTGGACCCATCGGGCCCTGGAAAAATTCCGCTACCTTCTGGTTTGGTAAATGAACATCCCGCACACCCCACCGGATGCCGTGCCCCCAGGTGCAGGATCGCTCGATCCGGCACTCCTGCAGGCGCGCCTTCGTCTGCGCACCGAAGTCGAAATCGGCCACAACCCGGCCAAACCCGGGGGAACGTCCGTCGTCGAAGACCGGTTGCGGGGAAAATTTTTCGAGATCGGCAACCGGGAACGGAACATCATCGAACAGTTCGATGGAACCCGGACGGTCGCTGAAATCGCCAGCGGGCTGCCCGCCGGTGGTGCGGATCCGGCAGAACTCCAGGCGCAGAACGTGCAGACGGTTCTGTCGATCGCCCAGTGGCTGATTCAGCAAAACCTCGCAGTGATAGCAGACGGCGACAATACGACCCGACTGTTGAACCAGTTCCGGGTGATGGAAAACCAGCGGACACTGGCCTTGATCAACGTCTTGTGCGTGAAGTTTACCCTGCTGAATCCCTCGCACCTGCTGGAAAAGAGCCGGGGCCTCGCGCAGATCCTGTTTCACCCACTGTGCGCCCTGGCCTGGTGCGTCCTGGCGCTTGTAGCACTGGGCGTCTGTGTCGGCAGGTGGGACGAAATTGCGGGTGGTTACGCGGGAATCCTCTCGGGATACCGCTGGGTGTGGCTGTTACTGGCCTGGGTCGGGCTGAAAGTCGTTCACGAATCCGGCCATGCGCTGGCCTGTTACCGGTATGGAGGGCGCGTCACCCAGGCGGGCGTGTTGCTGTTGCTGTTCACTCCGATGGCGTGGGTCGATGTTTCATCCTGCTGGAAGTTCAATTCACGCTGGCAACGGATAGTGGTTTCCTTTGCCGGAATGTATTTCGAACTGGCGATCGCCTTTGCCGCGATCATCGCCTGGTCCATGCTTCCCGCGTCATCAGCGGTTCGCGACATCTGTTTCAACGTGTTTTTGATGGCCAGCGTCACCACTGTACTGTTCAACGCCAACCCGCTGATGCGATTTGATGGCTACTTCATGCTGACCGACAGCATCAACATTGTGAATCTGTATACCAAAGGCCAGATGTGGGTCCGTTCGCTGTGGAGCCGGATTTTCTTCGGAATCGCCCTGCCGACCGGTTCCCCGCAGTCAAACGCAGGACCGACAGAACGCGCGATGGTTCCCGTTTACGGAATACTGGCGGCTGTCTGGCGGCTGTTGATCGGCGTCAGTCTGATCATCGCAGCCAGCGCCATGTTCTATGGGGCGGGCATCCTGCTGGCCCTTGTTGCCGGCGTCTGCTGGTATGGTGTGCCGGTCGCAAAATCCATGACAAAAATGATCGCTGCGGCGCAGAGTGACAGCGTCAACTGGCGGCGTTTCGGCACATCCTTGACGGTGGTGCTGGCCGTCATCGCCGGTTGCGGATGGCTGCTGCAAAGTCCTGCGACCCAGTCGGCTCCGGCCGTAGTGCGGCTGAAAGACGAACGCGTCATGCGCGCCGTGCAGGACGGATTTGTCGTCAACGTCTGTGTCCGCGACGGCCAGGCCGTTGTCGCCGGACAACCGCTGGTGGTGCTGAACAATGATGAACTCCTGCTGACGGTCCGGAAACTGGAATTCGAACTGGAGGCCAGCCGCACCACGGCCCGTTCCCTGCTGGAGCGTCGGGAGCTGTCACGCTGGCAATCCGAAATCGACAACCAGACCAAACTCCAGGCTCAACTCCTGGAGCATCGCACCACGCTGGACCAGTTGACGATCCGGGCCCCATTTGACGGAATCGTTTTCTGTCGCGAAATCGACTCGTTGCCAGGCCGGTACATCCCGCAAGGTCAACCAGTACTGACTCTGGCCCGCAACAACAGCCTCGAAATTGTGGCTTCGCTGGACCAGGACAACTCCTCGGCGATTGCACGCGTCTCGGCTAATCCGGTGAAAGCCGTATTCTCGGGCGTGCCCGTCACGCTTTGCAACGTTTCTGCCATCCGGCCCCGGGCCGACATTCATCCAGCTCATCCGGCACTCTGCGTTCCGGCGGGAGGACCGCTCGCGGTCAGGCCGAAGGCTCAGAATTCCGAAGACGGAGGCCAGCGGGAAAGTGAATTTGAACTGCTTTCGCCACGTTTCAACATCGAGTTGCAAATTCCGCCCGCAGCCAGCAGTCAGTTGGCGCCAGGCCAAACCGGCCGCGTCATCTTTGCATCGCAGCGTCATTCCCTCGGTGTCTGGGGATGGATTTCCCTGACCGACTGGATTCGCAGCAAATTCCGCCTCGCCACCAGTGCCCGGTAACCATTCGCGAATCGTGAATCATCCTGGCTGCCGCAATCCGTTGAAAAAATGGTGAACGGGACGGGCAACCTGGTCCATGACCGGTTGCGACGGCCATGGAGACGACTGTCCCTATTTTGAATTCTCTTTGGCAGCGCCGGCAAGAACTTCGCTGGCCAGTTCCCGCAGCAACCGGTCGGGATCATTTTCCGCAATCAGTTTCACCCGTTCGGCGACACTGGCTTCCAGGGGGCCGATCGCCTGGAGAGCGAGCAGTGCGGACTCGCGAATCCCTTCGTCATCATTTCCCAGCTGGGCGGCGATCTGGTGGGTGGTGCCCGCAGCCGCTGCTCCCATTTTGGACAGCATCACGAGCGCGGCGTTCCGGTTGTCCAGGCTTTTCAGCTGTTCAACAAGAAACGAAACCGAAGGCTCTGCTTCACCCGTAATCCGCCAAAGAGTGTACGCCGCGTGTGGACCGACACTGCGACTCTCGTCAGCCATCAGCTTTTTGACTTTCCCGATCCCGGCCGCCGCTGCGGGGCCCATGATCGCCATCGCCTCCAGGGCCCGTTCCCGGTCGGTCACCGTAAAGGTATCAACCCACTGGTTCAGAATGCCAATCGTGTCGATCCCTTCTACAGGTCCCACGGCCGCCAGCGCGATCATCGCACGGGAACGGGCCGAGGTGTTGCCTGTTTCGATCAGTCGAACCAGATTCGGGGCTGCCCGGGCGGCAACCGGCCCCAGTTTTTCGATGGCCCGGCAAGCCAGTTGCTGGGTATTGAACTGGGGATCGTCCAGCAATTCGATCATCTTGTCCAGGGCCGGTTCGGCAGCCGGACCGATCTCCGCAAAGGCCAGAAGACTGGCATTTTTGATTGCAAAATTGTCGCCTTTCATCTGCTCCAACAGTTCCGGAATCCATTTGGCTCCGGCCGGACCGAGGGTCGCAATTCCGCGGGTCCCCACGATGAAATAGAAGTGGTCGGGATCCTCGGCCCGTTTGATAAAACCTTCGATCCGGGCGTCAACGGGCTCGCCGATTTGCCTCAACGACTTGTCGGCCGCGAGGCGTACGAACTGGTCGGGGTAACCCGTCAGTTCGATCAACCGGTCGATGACTTCCGCCGACACCCCGGTGCGTTTGCCCGCTTCAATCGTCGCCTCCAGCAGGACATCAAGGTCTTCCGAATTGAGACTGGCCAAAAGCTCATCGGGATCCTGGCGGGCGATGGCCGAGAGCCGGTCGGCAGAGAACAGGACCAACCCGCCCACCACGCAAACGGCCACAATCAAAGCCAGAAAATAATCCACGATTTTTCGCACCTGATTCTCTCCG
>JBGSVU010000734.1:0-3206 GCA_041752775.1 Pirellulaceae bacterium
ACGTTTTTCGTTTCGATCGCTGCAACTGGTACAACTGGCCGGGGCGACTTTCAGATTTGCGGAAAATGACCGGGTCACGCAAAGTTGACGGCTGTGGCCTGCCGATGCAACACCTGGGCGAGGTCAGGAGGATCCATGCCCGGTGTCGGCCAGCGGATGGCTTTCGATTCCACTGGTCACCCCATGTTGCATGGATCCATGAACAACCCTTCCGCACAGTTTCCCCGACTCTTCTCCGGCGCCGAACTCCATTCCAGTGAACTCCCGGGCCCAACGGGTTCCCCCGCCGGAATTCATGGAATCAGTACCGAGGAGGCATCGTCCCGGCCAGGTCATTCGGCCGCGCGGGCCAGCGACAGCGCAGCGAACCGGACTCAAGGCCGGGAAAAAATCCAGGCCTCCTTCGAACAACTTACCGGCTGGACGCTGGCTTTCGACGAATCCCGAACGAGCTACCAGAAGCGGAGCCGGCACCAACTCGATGCGACCGACGCGACTGGACGGATGGTGGTGGACGATCTGTCCGTCGAAATTGGACCGCAGAAGAAAGCCCTCGACCGGAAGATGTGCCAGAAACTGGCTGATGCGATCGGGGACACGCTGAACCAGCTGGCGCAAACGCGTTCTGACCTGCGACAGGCCCAACTGGAACTGGCCACCAGCACCGCGGCCAGCATTCCAGCCGAGGAATCCGCGCGGGTGGAAAACCTGCTGCGAAGTCTGGTGACTGCCGCGCTGGAACAATTCGGCTTCCAGTCGGCCAGCCTCTGGATCATTGACGACAACACGTTGACCCTGCAGCAGAGAATGGCCGCAGGAAAACATTTCCCTTCGCTCGTCGGCCAGCGTGATTTGGACAGTGCCCGGGCTGACGTGCGGGCGATGACCGGAAATGTGATTGTGATGGACGACCGGGCTTCGGTCGCCCAGTGGCAGGCTCCCGTTCGCTGCGGATCGGCGATTTGCCTCCCGGTTTCATCTTTGTCCAATTTGTATGGAACGCTGTGGCTGGTTAGGGACGATTCCGGAGCGGTCAGTGACCGCGAAATCTGCCTGCTGGAGATCATCGCCGGTCGAATCGCCTGTGAAATCGAACGGGCGGCCCTGGCCCAGAAAATCAATTCCGACCGGGCCGCCAACAGCTTACCCGCACCGATGGAGTCGGACCGCTCGGGCACAGAAGACGATGATTCGCCAGACGATGATTCGCCAGACGATTTTTCGCCAGACGATTTTTCGCCGCAAACATTGCCTGGGGACGCTGGCAGGTTGACGGGGGACGTATCCTTCTGCGATTCAGACGAATCGATCCAGCCGCCGTTCGAGGGCTGGAACGTGCAGATTGCAAACCCGCTGGCCAACTCCAGCACCGGCGGGACGATCTGCAAACGATGGACTGGATACCGCGTGACCACGGCAGAGTCGATGATGTTTCTGTCGGTGCTTACCCAGGGCAAACAGGCAGTTCGGATCGTGGGCGCGATACAAAACGCCTTTTCGGCTTTTTGTACCCTCAGCGTTTCCCCGTCGACCATCATCGAAGGAATCAGCCGGATCGTGCAGCAACAGTTTGACCAGGCCGACGGGTTGGCACTCTGTTGTCTGGAAATGGACCCATTGACCGGCGAGTATCGCTGGACGGCCGAGGGAACTGGCTGGGGACAACTGACCAGCGGCGACGTGCCGCTGACGAAATACACGGGAGCAGCAATTCTGCACCGGAACAGCGCGCTGACGCTGTCAGTCCCCGATATTCGGGGCATTTGGCAGCCCATGCTGGTCATCGGGCGCCCCGACCGCGGTCGTGCAACTCACCGGTCATAGGGTCGTCGCAGATATTCAGACGCAGCACAGTATGTCCCGGATTCGGTGTCGGCGACCCGCGCGAGTAGACTTTTCAGCAACGACAAACTATCCTCAAAGGCTTGAAACAAAAGTCTCCGTTGATTTTTGTTTGCTGTTTTTTCCTTACAGACCCACTCGTCAGATCGACGTCACGCACGTGAAATCCGTTCGTTCATTCCGGAAATCCGGGGCTCATCCGCACCGAAAGACTGCGCTGCTGTTGCTGTTGTGGTTCGTGGTGCTGCATCTGCCGATGCCGGTTGTTCACGCACACGACGACACCCATCGCGGCGGTGAACGGGGATTGTTGCGCCATGTCGCGCGACATCACACCGGGTCTGGAAACATCGAGGTTTCCGATTGCGGACAATCCCACTGGCATCTGATGTTGTTGTGGGAATGGTGGCAGTCCGAGAGTGGATCGGAAACATCGGAACTGTCGGTCGCGGCTGGATGGGCACTGCACAACGATGGGATGGTGGTTTCCGTACCCGCCGTGAATGGGGTTCTGCACTGGATCATTCTCCTGCATCAGTCGGCGACCCCTGAAAAACGCCTGAATGAACCAGCCTGGTCCGGCCGGAATGCGCCGCGAAAGGCCGTTGGCGGTTTTCTGTTCTGTTTCCGCGAGTCGGTGCCGTGCTGCGCGCTGACTGGCGTCAATCTGCGATAGCGATCGCGGTTTTCCTGTCACATGCTGTGACCGCGCCCTCCGGTTGAACGCGCATTGCCGTTCCCGTTTCAGTCAAAACAACGGCCGATCCCCGATCGACTGTCAATTTGCCTGTGGTGTTTTTTCCGTTCACGATTTGGATTGTCCGGGATATTCCCATGCGTTCACGAAAATTCTGGCCGTACCTGCTCGCCGCGTTGCCCTATGTTCTGTTCGTCCTCGGCACTGCGGCGTTGTGGTGGTGGGTGATACCGCACGATCCACTGGCGGCTCCTGGCGACGAAAGCCAGACGGAACCTGTGGCGATGGATGTGGTCGTGATGACGGAAGAGAAGCTGCGTCGCGCAGGAATTCAGAGCGGCCCGGCTGCCATCCGGCCATTCGGCCAGATGTTTCGGTTGCCCGGTCGGCTGGGCTACGACGAAAACCGGCACGTCGAGATTCGGCCTTCTGCCGGCGGGACTCTCCGGGAGATGCGGGTCTCGCCGGGCGATGAAGTATCACCGGGACAGATTGTGGCCGTTCTCGCCAGTCCCGATGCCGCGCGGGCACGGACCGAAGTCCAGCGGATGGAATCACAGGTCCAGCTGGCAAGCAACGTTTGTGAACGTGCAAAAAAATCTGCGGCCGGTGTGGCCCGGGCCATTGAACTGGTCAGCGCCGGCAAGGAACCGGAAGAAATATCTGC
>JBGSVU010000735.1:0-6394 GCA_041752775.1 Pirellulaceae bacterium
CACGGAGTCAGAAAACGCTGCTGCACCAGCGCCTGTCCCGCCGCGTCCGGGGTGCCGGGCTGCTGTTCCGCCAGGTCTGCCAGCACAGGGGGCGGGACCAGCCCGCTGGCGGTTACCCGTTCGAGAAATGTCGCGACGTCAGGATTCAAGTGGTTTCCAATGGTGTTTAATATTTTTGATCCGGCGACTACATTATCTGTAACCCGAGTCCCATTGTCGACAGCTGCCTTCTGCACCAACCTACCCAGATAGTATGACTACTGCCACGGCGACCCCCAAAGCTCCTGCCCCGCTGAAACCCAATGAGGCAGTCGGACTTTATTTTGATCGAGCGGCCCGCCACCTCGGGCTGGACGAAAGTTTCTGCCGCCTCCTGCGGACACCCAAACGGGAATTGACCGTCGAAGTCCCGGTCGAAATGGACGATGGGCGACTGGAGACGCTGGTCGGATACCGCGTCCAGCACAACAACGCCCGCGGACCGATGAAAGGCGGGTTGCGATTTCACTACGAAGTCGATCTGGACGAAGTCCGCGCGCTGGCCAGTTTGATGACCTGGAAAACGGCTGTCGTCAATATTCCCTACGGCGGAGCCAAAGGCGGGATCTGTGTCGATCCGCGCGAGCTGAGCAAAAAGGAACTGCAGCGGATCACCCGGAAATTCGTCGATCAAATCCACGAAGTGATCGGACCCGACAAGGATATTCCCGCTCCCGACATGGGTACCAACGCCGAAGTCATGTCGTGGATTCGCAACCAGTGGGAAAAATACCACGGCTTCAATCCCGCCTGCATCACGGGCAAGCCGGTTGAAGATTACGGTGCCAAAGGCCGCGAGGAAGCCACCGGACGCGGCTGCGGGATTCTCGCCTTCAAAATGCTGAAACGGCTCGGCAGGAAACCCTCCGATGTCAGCGTGGCGATCCAGGGTTTCGGAAACGTCGGTTCTCACGCCGCCAAGTACATGCACGAGTCCGAATTCAAAATCGTCGCCATCAGCGATGTGACGGGCGGTTATTATCGCGCCGAGGGTCTGGATATCCCGGGCGCCCTCCAGTATGTCCTGAAAAACGGCTCCCTGAAAAATTACCGCGATGCCGACTCGATTTCCAACGAACAGCTGCTGACCCTCGATGTCGACATGCTCGTGCCGAGCGCACTGGGAAATGTCATTCGCGAAGACAACGCGTCCGCCATCCGCGCCCGGTATATCATCGAAGGCGCCAACAATCCCGTGAATCCGATGGCCGACGAGATTCTCTACAACAATGGCGTCCATATCCTGCCGGACATTCTGGCCAATGCCGGTGGTGTGACCGTCAGCTATTTCGAATGGGTCCAGAATCGGCAGTATT
Organism: Pirellulaceae bacterium; assembly: GCA_041752775.1. GTDB lineage: Bacteria > Planctomycetota > Planctomycetia > Pirellulales > Pirellulaceae > BJ22. The sequence continues at coordinate 1,356 of JBGSVU010000735.1, forward strand.
ACAGCTGGGACCTGAATCGCGTCCGGCAACAACTGGATGCTGTTCTGTCTGCGGCCTTTGAAGAAGTCTGGCAGGAAGCCGCCGAACACAACGTCAGCCTGCGGACGGCGGCATTCATGATCGCGATCCGGCGAGTCAAACGCGCCACCGAACTGGGCGGAATCTGACTCACCCTCCGGAAGGCAACGTTCCGGAGTCGTTTTTTTCGGGCTGGACGGACTGTTGCCGCCCGTTCGGGGACGCTGACTGACGGATCCTTTGAAGCCCCCAGAGGTCGGCAAATCCGCCATTTTCCCGCGGAACCATTACGCCAAAGCGGTTTTTGGGCTATCTTCACGCGTTGGCAATCTGAACATTTTCCGGAGAAGCAACCACCTTGGCGGTTCAATACAAAAACCCCGATCCCCAGCAGCAGCACAAGGGCAGCTACGCTTTTATCTCTCTCGGCTGTCCCAAAAACACCGTCGACAGCGAACGGATGATGGGGCTGTTGCAACTGGACGGTTACCAGTTGGTCGCTGATCCACGCGGCACCGATTTCGTCGTGGTCAATACCTGCGGGTTCATCGAGCGGGCCCGGGATGAATCCTTTGCCAGCATCGACGAAATGCTGGAGCTGAAAAAAGCAGGAGCGACCCGGGGCGTAATCGTTTCAGGATGTCTGGCCGAGCGGCAAAAGGAACAGCTGCTGGTCGACCGGCCCGAAATCGATTCCCTGGTCGGTGTTTTTGGACGCGAAGAAATCACCGCGATCGCTGACCGCCTGCTGGGCGATCAGGCCGAACAGCGAAACGTTTTCCAGCCCGCTCCGATTCGGGCCCTCCCCGATACCGACCGTCTGCAAATCACTCCCGGCCATTTTGCCTATCTGAAGATTTCCGAAGGCTGTGACCGGCTGTGCACCTTCTGCGCGATTCCCAAAATGCGTGGCAAGCACGCAACCAAGCCCATGGAAAATGTGCTTGCCGAAGCCCGACAGCTGGCGTCCAAAGGAGTTCGGGAACTGGTCATTGTCGCCCAGGACACGACTTATTATGGAATCGACCTCTACGGTGAACCACGGCTGGTCGAGTTGCTGACGGAGCTTGACCAGATCGAAGGGCTCGACTGGATCCGGCTGATGTACTTCTATCCGATGTATATCGACGACCGCTTGCTGGACGTCATCGCCAATTCGAAACGGATCGTTCCCTACATCGACATGCCCCTGCAACATGCCGATGACACGATGCTGAAACGGATGAGCCGCCGGGTGGACCAGGCCGGTACCGAGTCCCTGATTGACCAGATGCGTCGCAAGATCCCGAACCTGGTATTGCGTACCACGTTTATTACCGGTTTTCCCGGAGAGACTGAGGAGCAGTTTCAAACCCTGGTCGATTTTGTGCAGCGCCACCGTTTTGAGCGGATGGGAGTCTTCACCTATTCCTTCGAATCCGACACACCCAGTGCCAAACTGCCCGACCATGTGACTGCCGCAGTCAGCGATGCCCGCCGCGAGCGACTGATGCAGGTTCAGCAGGAGATTGCCTTTGAGTTCAACCAGGGGCTGGTGGGCACCCGGGCCGAAGTGATACTGGACATGCCGCATCCGGACCAGCCTGGAGTCTGGGTTGGCCGCAGCGCTGCCGACGCTCCTGATGTGGACGGCTTGGTCTTCGTCACCGAAACCGACCACCCACTGGCCACCGGAAAAATCGTCGAATGCGAGTTCGTGCATTCAACAGGCTACGATTTGGTGGCGGCAGCGGTCGGAGCGCCGCGATAGAAAAAATGCCTGGCGGAAAAACCGGCGGAAAAGCTGGGGGGAGAAAAACGACCGAAAATTCCATTGGAGGGCGCCTACGCGTCAGGCATTATCCGTGAATGGTTTCCGCGTGATTCCCGATCGGCGAATCCGCACAGACAGTTCATTTTGCGGGCGTAACTCAGTTGGTAGAGTGGTAGCTTCCCAAGCTGCATGTCGCCGGTTCGAGTCCGGTCGCCCGCTTGGCAGAAAACCCTGTAGAAACCGGCATGTTTGCTGGTTTTTTGGGAGTTTCACGCATGCCGGTTCTCTCGCCGGAATTGTCAGGAATTGACTCAAAAGTTGCAGCAAAGTCAGGATTATTTGCAACCGTTTTTGCAACGAAACTTCTGGTGGTATCGGTGCCGGTCGCGGCGACCTGTTCGGGAATTGCCGGTATGTCCAGCGACAACACTGGCAACGATTCAATCGCCCCGGCGACGTCCAACAGCTTCGGGTCCGTATAGTGGCGCATTGTCAACCCGATTTCCGAATGCCGCATCGCCTCTTGTGCCGTTCGAGGTGCAACCCCGGCAGCATTCAGCAAACTGGCAAACGTGTGCCGCAATGAATGAACGTCCAGCGTTCGACCGCGTTCGTCGGTTTTCGGAATGTCGGCGGCAATCAGATCCCGGTTGAAAACGACAACCAGCCCGCCCGGAACGTCGAACAACGGTTCGTCGAACCAGTCTTGCCGGGTGTCGGCGTTCAGCTTCAAGCCTTGCCGCCGAACAAACGCCCGGCGACGGTCGGCAAGCCAATCCCGCAAATCGTTCGCCAGATCGGCCCGCAACGGAACGTCGGCACCCTTGCCCGCTTTTTCGTTTTCCGGTTCGACCGTCAGCCAACCCGGCGACGATTCCAAATGAACGTCGCGAACGCGAACCGAAGCGAGTTCGGATTTCCGCAAACCAGTCATCAAAAGCGTTTTGTAAATCAATGCCCGTTGCAGTCCCAACAATTCGAGTTCGGCAATCTTGTCCGGCGTTTTCCGCAATGCGGCCCGACCGCGTTTGAATGATTCCCGCAGCGTCGAAAACGATAGCGGCTCTTTCGTCCAGGTCTTTCGGCTTGACGGTTTGACCGATTCCGCCGGTTCGGTTGCCCGTTTCACCGGCTTGGCTGTTTTCCGTCCGTATTCGGCAACCGGTCGCAATTGTGCCGCGACCAGCAATCGTGCCAGTTCATCCGGCGACATCGCCCGGCGGACCCGCTTTTGTCCAGTCGATTCGTCCAGCCGGTCGGCATCGGCAACAGGATTCGAACGCAATCGTTTTTCGGCAACCGCCCAATTGCAGAACGCTTTCAATGCCGACAAATGCGCGTTGATTCGTCGCGGCGACATGTCCGCTTTGGTGTCAGCAAGCCTGGCAGTAAACCAGCCTGCAACCGCTTCGGTTCGAATCGCGTTCAGCCGGTCAAAATTGCAGTCGGCAACGATTCGTCGCAATGCGGTCGCCACGTTTTGAACGTGTCGGGGTGACACCCGCCGACGTTTGCCCTTGCCCCGTTTGTTTTTCAGGAACGCCAGATAGTCGGCAACGTGAAAATCAATCGGCGTCGATTCGTGTTCGACGGTTGCCAGTTCAGCCGACGTAACGACTTTTGCTTCGACTCGTTCCGCCATCAAAAGCCGTTCGGCCAAAAACGCTTTCGCTGTTTCCTTGTCCCGACAGCCCGTTGGCACTTCGTGGTGCAACCGGTCGCCATCGCGATACTGGCAATAGTAGGTCGCCGATTCGACCCGAACACGCTTCGACCCGTCGGCCCGTTCGACAACAATTCCGGTTTGCAGTTCGCCGGTGCGGTCCCGCCATTTCGCGACCTGTTCAGCAACCGTCGTCTGCGACGGATTCCGCCGCAACTCTTTCGCCGTCGCCCGGCGACGTTTCGTTGTGACAGTCGCCCCGACCGGCAGCGGTCGTGTTATCCGCTTTTTGTAAATCGTTCCCATTGCAATCAACTCCCATTGCATCAACTCGATTTTGTAAAGTGCCGAAGCAACCAGCGAGTTAGACCGGCTTTCGGTAGCGAACCTAGCTTCGGCAAACTCATTGTACCCCTTCAGCATTCCCGGCGGTAACCTAAAAACCGTCCGCATTTCCGGCATTTCGAACGAACGAAACCCGGTCGCCGGTCGTCCGTTTCATCGACCGCATCAAACGGCGGAACGTGTGCCCTGCATGGCTCCAGGCTTCCACCGTAACGCAACAAATGCGACGCCGGCGAATCAACCGCCGCCGAACCCGAACCAGTCCGTACGACGCCCCAGGCGTTCTGCAATTGCGTCAGGATTTCCGCTGGTGTTGACATCGAACGTCCGTTTCTTTTTCAAGGCGATCCCGCCAGGCGACAGCCGACAAAGCGGGTTTGCCGCTTATGGTTCCTTATGGAATATCGGAACGCTGGTTCCACAGTGCCGGACCCGTTTTTTCCTCAGTGCTTCGGAACGCTGGTTCCTCAGTGGTTCGACTCGCAACCGCGACGGTCCCCGATTCAATCCCCCCTGAAAAACCACGACCAGCAGCCCGGCGGCAATCAGCCGTCGAACCGCCTTGCCGACCGCCCGGACCGACAAACCCGCCCGGCGTGCAATCTCCCCTTGTGAAGTCGCCACAGTACCGTTGCGAGTGTCCCGATAGAGAATCAACCACGTTGCCAACTCCGACCGCGACAGCCCCGCCAACGAGCAATCAACAAACCCATTCAAAACAGCGAACCGGTCGGCCGTCAGCCCGCTCTTCTTGGGTTTGCGAATCAGCTTTTGTTCCGGTGCCGACTCAACTGTCATCGCCGGCAATACGGAACAACCGGCCAAAACTGGCCCCCCGTTATCATGTCGCGACCCTTCAGGGTTTATGCCTTCCACGGTTTGCCCCCTTCCGCTTTTGACTGCCCCCAGGCATCCGCCAACGTCGCCGACAATCCGGCATTTTTAGGATTCGGTTCGGTCGGCGATTGAATCGCCGTGAACCGTTGCGTTTTCCCGTCGAACCGCAAAAAGATGTCCGCCGGCTCCGAATGTCTTGCTTTCAGGTGCATCAAACGCCGGTCGCTCCCACCATTCCCAATCGGTGCCAGAATGAAAGCGTCGTCGGCTCCGAATTCCAGTTCGCCCGATTCCTTGAAACTGGCAAGGTTCAACGAATCGCCGGAATAGGTTGAACGTCCCTTGTTGTCTTTTTGCCGACCCACCGACGAAACCACGACCACAGCCGCCCCGGCATCGGCAAACTGCCGAATGTAATTCATC
>JBGSVU010000736.1:0-6486 GCA_041752775.1 Pirellulaceae bacterium
CGCGCGCCCAGCCCGCGATGCGACCGGATACCTGCGTCGTCACCTCCCCGGCCGCGATCCTTCCGGCCGCTGCCGGGTTTTCCACTGGCCGCAACAGGCAGGCAGCCACCAGCATCAGGCTGGACGGAACTGCCGCAAGAAAAACAAAATGCCAGCGCTGTTTCCAGCTCAGGCCTGGCAGGTTGGTCGCTCTTTCCGGACGACTCTGCCACGCCCCCTGATAAACGTCCGGCGGAGCGTTGTTTCGAATCACAAACCACCCGCAAACGACAAATCCGGCAGTCACCAGCGCGAATCCGGCGCTCCACAATCGCGCTTGTTCGCCCAGTTCCAGCGACCGCTCAAACAGGAACGGATAGGCCAGCAGAGCCAACAGACTGCCGGCATTGCTGAACGCGTACAGAAAATAGGGATCGCCAACCCGGTTTCCGTCAGCGAAAGAAAACCACCGCTGCAACAAAGGGGCGTTGGCCGACACGACGATAAACGGCAGCCCCACCAGGAGCATCAATTGACCCAGCAACCACCAGGTCGGATCCGCTTCACCTGGCGGATTCAACTCCATCCCGGCCTGAATCGGCAGTGCCAGAGTCACGGTGGCCAGCAGCAGCAGATGCAGCCGGACTTGCCAGACCGGACTCAGGCGGCCGGAGACAAAATGGGCGTAACCATAACCCAGCAGCAGCGAACCCTGAAAAAACAGCATGCAGGTGTTCCAGACGGCGGGCGTCCCTCCGAGGCTGGGCAACAGGATTTTGCCGACCATCGGCTGGATGGCAAACAGCAGCAACGACCCCAGAAAGATCGTCAAACAGAAGGCTGGCTTCACAGGTTCCCTTTGAATGGGGCGGGCAGTCGTCGCGGTTTCTGTTTTAGAATATCGCCCTCAGGGGTCCGGCCAGATTCACGAGGTTTGACAATTTTGCTTTCGGGGAAATGTAGCAACCCGGATCGCCCGGTCGTAGCGACTGGTGGGATTTCGGTTAATGGCAACAGTCCGGTTATTTCGGTTGCCCCAGGGTTGTTCGGAGGTTTTTCGGGATCACCGAACGGGACCCTTTCGTGAACTGGGCAGGTGGTTTCGATCATCACTCAGGGCATGGCAAGCCCAAAGAACGCCCAGTCGACGGATGGCGAAGACGGAACGTAGGGACTGAAAATGCCATCGCCAGCAGTGAGATCGCCCTGAAACTGGCGATTGCCGAATGAACCTGCGAAAATTTTCCGGCAATTCCGGTTTTTTCGCGCAAACGTTTCCGGCCCGCGCAATTAACCCTCCAGACTCAAATCATGGAGCGAGATGAACCCAACAGAATGCAGTTCGAGCCGGAACATGTTCCTGCAACACCTGGACTGGCTGCGAACCGTCGTGCGGGCGCGGATCGGAACCGATGCCGCGACCGTGGACGACTTGCTGGGCGAGATTTCGCTGGAAGTACTTCGTCTGGAAGACAAATGGAAACACATTCCCGCGCCCGGCCCCTGGTTTTACCGGGTTGCGATTCGCAAGGTCGCCTTGTTTCGGCGGAACCAGCATCGTGAAAAACAGGTGATGGACCGGGTCCGCCTGGATCCTTTGGTGCATCGCCACCGTGGCAGTGAAACCGTCGAGCCCTTTCAGCGACTGCTCTGGAACGAAGACCTGGTCGCGGTCCGGAATGCCCTCTCAAAACTGAACGGAAAAGACGTTGAAATCCTGATGCTCAAATATGTCCACAACTTTGGCTACGACGAAATCAGGGCCCGACTGGGAATCGATACCAACAAAATCATTTACCGTCTGCGTACGGCCAGAAACCGGCTGCGCGCGGCCCTGAATGCCCAGGATCTGTCAGGAGAGAAACAATGAGCCACCCGCTGCCACCTGTCCAGTCTGATACCGGCCTCTGGCTGGAACTGATGGCCGACGACGAGTTGACCGCGGACCAGCGTCTGGTGCTGGTCGAACATCTCGATTTGCATCCGGGCCTGTGGCGTGACTGTGCCATGAAAATGATGGAGCACCAGTCGCTGATTCGGGGGCTCCGTAGTGCCAGTGCGGCGGCCACCGCTGCAGACTCCGCGGCCGGATGCGCTCATCAGCCCGGTACAAATCAATCTGCTTCCTTCCAGTCAGCGCCCCTCCGGCGTCGACCGCGCACATTTGTGGCGCTGCTGGCCTATGCGCTGGTTCCCTGTTTGGCACTGGTCGTCGGAGTTCTGGTGACGCGAACTGTGGAACGGCAGCGGTCCACAAGATTGCTTGGATCCATCATCCAGGAAAACGTCAGCCTCGCCTCGACCTTCCAGAAAGTCAACGAAGCCGAAACGCTGGCCGAGAAAAACATGCGCGATGTCGATCTGTTGGGACTGTATGGCGATCGCCCCGTCATGCTGGAAATTGAAAACTCGGCACGTCGCGCCGTTTACTGTACGGATCTGCAATTGCCCGGTTTTGTCATTGACGCCCTGTTGCTGGCCGGCAACGGCATCGAAGTCCGCGAATATTCTCCTCCGGTTCTGACTTCGAGCCGCGCGGGGAATCAACGCCCCTATTATCTGCTGGAAATTACTCCCCCCGTTAATCCTGTTTTTTGATTCGAAAGGTAGAACCATGAAAATCCAGATGAACGTGGCCCTGGTCGTCGCCGTTGGCTGTGCGTTGTACAGCTTGACCAACACGGCACAGGCCCAGGAGGCCAACCAGGACAGCCAACCCAAAGCCGATTTCGTTGAACAGTCCGAAATCGTTTTGGACATCGCACCGGTCGTGGTGGAAGGCCAGTGGCTGAGCCTGGACGTGCAACCACGAATCGAAAAAATGGACGGCAGCATCGAAGCCCTCGACGCGGCCATTCAGGAACTGCAAACCAGACTTGCGGCGATGATGCGACTTCGCAGCGACATGGAAAAGGAGCTGGGACAGAGCAGTCAGCATGTATCGGAGATCGATGCCAACCTGAATCAGCTTGAGGTCAAGTTGACAGAGTTGCACAACAAAAAAGCCAGCCTGGAAGGGGGCCGGGTGGGCCTGATGATTTCCAGTGCCCTTGCACAACTGAACGAAGCCCTCGCGATCGTAGAGGCCTCGGAGGCTGCCAAAGACGAAAAAATCAGATCCTGGGTCGGTGAATGGAGAGTGCTTGCCGATCAAGTGAAATCTGACCAGGACGATTTTGTTCTCTACTGGCAGGCCCTGGCCGAGGCTCCCAAAGATTTCGGAAAAACGGTGATGGGACACCGGGTTCACCTGGCGGACGTCCGTCAGGCGGCCATCGAGGAACTGCTGAAACAGAAACAGCAGACTCATCAGCACCTGCACCTGGATGCAGACCATGCGCTGCATCTGGCGCACCAGTCTCTCGAATTACAAAAGGCCGAACATCTGGATCTGCTCAAACAAAACGAACATTTGCAATTGCTCCGACAACACGAACTACAGAAAGCCAGCTCAGTTCAGGACGTTCAGCAGTCTGCGCCGCTGAACGAACGACTGGGCGAACTGGAAAATCGTCTGGACCGAATCGAAAAGCTCCTTGAAAAAGCGCTTGGCGACAAGGCTGAACAATAGGTTTTCCGATTCCCGGAGAAACAAAACTGATCCTCTTCCCGGCCGGAGCCAAAACTCCGGCCAGTTTTTTTGGCCGTTAATCCACACGCAATTGCATCGCCGTGATGGCGAAACCAACGGGAACTGGACCTCGGGCACTGGATTCCTGGTGGTCGCGATTTTAACCTGATTTGGAAAAGGCGTGGATCAGTCCCTGCAATCTCCGGTTCGAGGAGGAGCGCGAAACGATGAGTACTGTATTGACCAGCTGGTTTGCGATGGCGGTGGTCGCGATGTGTGTCCCCGGGGATCCCATTGACGAAGGCAACGGCAAAGAGGCCGTTCCGGCCTGCACCAATGCCGTCCTGCCGGCACCGGAGAACCGGTTCGACAGGGCGACGGATCAGGACAGCGACTGGAGAGAATTTCGGGGGCCGGGAGGAGCGGGTCGGGTGCTGACCGACGAGGCCTATCCGGACGATTTGACATCGGCAAAAAACCTGCTGTGGAAAGTGGCGGTGCCAGAGGGGCATTCCTCGCCCGTCGTGGTCGGGGACCTGGTGATCCTGACCGGCTTTGACGAGCAACAACTGGTGGTGTTGGCTCTTTCCCGCCTCGATGGATCGACTCGCTGGCGCCGCGAGGTTCCCGTCGGGGAAATGGAGCGGGTCTATCACCACGGGCCCGCCACTCCGACGGCCTGCAGCGATGGTTCGGGGATCTATGTGGTCTTTGGCTCGATCGGAGTGCTGGCGTTTGATCGCGACGGAAAAGAGCTTTGGCGACAGGAAACACCGCGGTCCGAGAACCTTTACGGATCGGCTGCTTCGCCAATTCTGTTCGATGAAAAACTGGTTGTGCTCGGTTCCGACCAGAACCAGGCGGTGTTGCGGGCCTTTCACAAACAGGACGGCAGTCTGATCTGGGAACGGAGCGGCCCAGGCCCGGCGTCGACCTGGTCGACACCGGTCGTCTATCGTCGGGGGGAGCGGAGCTGGATTCTGGTTTACGAGCCGTTTCATCTGCGGGCCTTTCGACTGGAGGACGGCAGCGAAGCCTGGTCGGTCCCGGGGCTGGCCGACGAACCGGTCACAGTTCCCCAGATCGTGGAAGATACAGTCATAGTGACGTCATACAACATGCGGACGAATCGTGAAGTGATCGGCGTACCAGCCTTTGCGGCAGTCCTCAGGGAATGCGATGCCGACGGGGATGGCCGGCTGAGTCCTGCGGAGACAGAAACCAACCGGTCGGTCCTGTCGCGTCCAGATGCCGATGGCGAGGGGGATCATCCCCTGCGGATATTTTTTCGCATGCTGGACGAAAACCGCGACGGATTGATCGAAGAAGCCGAGTGGCCGCGGATGCAGGGCTGGGTCGATTCGTTCCAGCACGCCAACGGATTCCTCGCCTTGCGGATGGACGAAACCGGCGAAGCACCGCAGCGGTTGTGGCAACAGGAGAAGTCCGTACCGGAATGCCCGACGCCACTTTGTGCGGATGGGTTGCTGTACGCGGTCCGGAACGGCGGGGTCTTGACTTGTCTTGACATGGGAACCGGCAAAGAGCTTTTCCGGCAGCGGATGTTGCCCGGCGGGCCCTACTACGCTTCCCCCGTTCTGGGAGGTGGACGGATTTATTTTGCCTCGGCACGCGGAGAAATCGCCGTCGTTTCTGCCGGGCGGAATCCGGTTCTGTTTTCCCGGCTGGATCTGCAGGAACCGGTGTGGGCTACGCCGGCCCTGTCTGGAGGGTGCCTGATCGTTCGGAGCAAGTCCACCCTGTGGGCCTTCGGCGATCCGGCCCTCGCCAAAAAGTCGGCGGAGAGCCCGGCGGCAACTGTGGAACAGGACGGCGCGCCGGCCACTGCGCGAATCACCGACAAACTCCGCCTGGACGCGCGGGCGCTCGCGGACCTGGTCTCTGCTCCATTGGCCAGCCAGTTTCTGGAGGCAACTGCCCAGCTGGACGAGCCACAGGGCCGCACGGTCTATCGCGACCGGGACGGGGGCCGGGCGGTACCGCTGCGGGTATTCGGGACACTGGCTCCTGCGGAGCAGTCCGCTTTTGTACCGCAGGAATATCCGCCGGATTTCTACTATGAGACGGGCTATGGATCGCCCCTGGTTTATGCCCGTTTGCTGGATCTGGCGGCCGAACACCTTGCGCCGGTGGAGCAACCGAAGTTGTTGGACTTTGGTTATGGCAGCATCGGGCAACTGCAGCTGCTGGCCCATTGTGGCTATGAAGCGCACGGTGTGGACATCGAACCGGTGCTGGAGGCACTCTACAGCGAATCGGACGATACAGGCCGGATGGGTACGGGCACGGTGGCGATTCACACTGGACAGTGGCCAGCCGATACGGGTCTTCGCGAGGCTATCGGCGGCGGATATTCGTTGATTACCAGCAAGAATACGCTCAAGTCTGGCTACATCCATCCCGCGCCGCCGCCTGGTCAGACCGTCGATCCGGCGCGGCTGGCGCATTTGGGAGTCAGCGACGAGGAGTTCCTGAGGCAAGTTCGCGCGGCCCTGGTGCCGGGTGGACTGTTGGTGATCTACAACATCTGTCCGGCGCAGAACCCTCCTGACCAGCCTTACATTCCCTATGCGGATGGCAAATCGCCGTTTTCCCGCAAAGCCTTCCAGCAGGCCGGACTGGAAGTGATTGCGTTTGATGTGGAAGACCAGGCGTGGGTCCTCGATGCGTTCGGGCAACTGGGTTATCTGAACGGCCAGACCCGCGAACAGTCGGCCGCGGAACTGTTCTGCTGGTACACCATCGTCCGTCGCCCGCGCGAGAACTGAATCGGACTTCAGTGCGACGCTTGCTTCTTGACAAAAGCCTCATCCCATCGATTAAGACGCGAGTCACCGTCTCGCTGTCCTCGTCGCTGAGCAATCGCTCCTGGCCAGCGAGTCCCTGACGGAACACGTTGTAAATCGCTCTGACTT
>JBGSVU010000737.1:0-3043 GCA_041752775.1 Pirellulaceae bacterium
CGTGTCCGCGACTGCCGCCCCAGCTGCCTCCACTGCCGCCGCTCGATCCACCGAAGTGACCGCGGAACAGTCCTCCGCCGCTGCTGCCACCACCACTGCTGCCACCGTGCGCGTGGCCGCCAATGCGGGACAGGAGATTTCTTATCGGGCCACTGCCGCCGCCAAATAATCCAACACGCCCTCCACTGCTGCCGCCCGAAGACATCCCGCCGGAGCTGCCAAAGCTTCCTCCGCCACCAGATGATCCTCCACCCCAACTGCCAAACGAGTCAGCAGTCGCCGATCCGGGCGCAGCCAGCGCGCTCGCCAGGCAAAGCAGGAACGTGGCAGACAATCGAAAAACTTTCATTTCCTTGATCCTTAAATTTAACAAGCTGTACCAAATTCCCGATGAGCAACGGGGGAATCTGCGCAGAATGCGCAGTTCAAGTGGGTTATTCCAGTTTAGTTCACTCCCAGGCCGTAGCAAGGACCTGTTCCCAACGCAATGCGCCACGGGACCGCGGCAAATTCAACGCCCGGCGATGGGATTGCAGCGACTGGATCAAATAGTGTGCCAAACCAGCACATTGCCGGCAGGTTTCCGGAAACGGCAAAAATGACAATCTGCCAAAAAAATGGAGCCGGGCAGAAAAACTCCGCTTCCCCGACTCGTTCCACCTCACCGCCGCCGCCGCCTATTTCACGGGAGCCAGTGACAGCTCATCAAACCAGACCGATCCCGTAGCGCCAAACATTCCGATTCTGACCATCGCCTCCCGCGTCGAAACGGGCACCCGAATCCGTCTGGAAAAACTCTTCCATTGTTTGGCGTTTCCCTTGAACGGGCCGAAATAGTGGCGGCCGACTTCGCGGCGCTGGGCGTCATAAAAGGTCAGCGCCATGAACGGCTGGTCCCATTCTGTCGGGCCCGGTTTGACATCTTCGTATCGCACTTTCCCCCTGAACTCCACGCGTGAGACTCTGCTGCCATCCAGCGCCAAACCCTGCATCAGATGAGCATCCTGGCCGGGGACCTCGTTGACGAATTTGACGTGTCGGCCGACTTCGGCTTCCGGGTCGGCTTCCTGAAACTGCAGCAGCCGCTGGTAATACCAGCCTTTGACAAAATCGTTCTCGTCCAGGCCCTGCTCGAAATCGCCGTTGACAATCTGTGGGTTGTCCGGATCGGGCTGCACGATCCGCTCTTCTTCTGCCCGCCCCGTCATCGGCACGAAAAAGGTGGGACGCAACCCGTGTTCGACCAGCTTTCCGTCTTCCTTTTTCAGCAACATCAGCGTCTGCTGGTGCCGTTGGCCGACAGGGATCACAATCATTCCGCCATCTGCCAGTTGATCGACCAGCGGCTGGGGCACTTTCTCTGGCGAACAGGTGACGATGATCTTGTCGAACGGTGCGTGTTCCGCCCAGCCCTTGAATCCATCACCGATTTTGACGTGTACGTTTTCGTAGCCCAGTCGTTCCAGGTCCCGAATGGCCCGCTGCCCCAGTGGTTCGACAATTTCAATCGTGTAAACATCCGCGACCAGAGGGCTCAGCACTGCCGCCTGGTATCCGCTGCCAGTCCCGATTTCCAGCACTTTGTCGGTTGCCTTTGGCTCCAGGCATTCGGTCATGTAGGCCACGATAAACGGCGAAGAAATAGTCTGTTCGTCACCGATCGGCAACGCGCCATCGACATAGGCGTCGGGCCGCAGATGTTCCGGAACGAATTCGTGACGCAACGTCGCGCGCATCGACTGCAACACGCGCGGGTCTTTTACGCCCGCCCCTTCGATCGCCATCGCGACCATTTCATGGCGGACCGCCGCGTAGGCATCAGTCGCCTGTTGCTGTCCCGCTTCCTCCTGGGCCAGAACTCCACCGCCCCGCCCTGCCCCGCAGAAAAACACCGGGACCCACACAGCCAGCGTCACCAAAAATCCGGTTCTCATCATTCAATCGCGATCATCGTTGCCGAAGACGGCGCACAACAGGTCCAATCAGAAAAACGGGCCGGCACCCATCAGTCCGGTCCCCGAAAGCCCAATTCTACGCGCAACGGCCGTCGCCAGTCATCGCCCGATCCTGAATTCCGATTCCAGTTTTCCCGATTTGGAGGCCATCCGGCCCGGCCAGGTTCTGGTTTTTCGGGGCGTTGCACGTTCCAGGGCGTCATGGTCTGGTTGGACGGCCATCGACCGCGCCCGCAACGTATTCCGTTCGCGCTCAATTCGGCAAAAAAGCCGCTTGTTCACTTGCCCAACAGTCCGCGCTTCCCGGCCTTTGCGGCACGAAAATGGGCAATGCCGGGAATGACTTCGATCTCAATCCTGTTTTCCCGGTCAATTCATCCAAAGATCCAAAGATCACCAGGGAAGTCCATGGTCCAGGCCAAGCTAGGCCGGGCCGGGAACCATTCGGAGCAATTGGGGACAACCATTCGGAGCGATTCGGCGCAATTGCGGGCAATTGCTCTACACTGTGACATGTTGAGCTTTCTGAAATCGCGCGTTGTGCAGTCAGGAATTCCGGGGTTTTCCGGTCGGCAAAATTTTTTGAGGGAAAAATGCGAATCCCTGCCCTTCACCAAAAATCAGTATCGCCCAAAAACCCCTGCCCAACCCGATGTGCGCCCTCTCTCTTCCAGGACAGCTGGAATTCAATGGCCCGTTTGCCGTTATCAGTTGGCCAAGTACTGTTTTCAATTTGCGGTACTGGCCTGTTGTCGTTGTTGCGGCGCGAATCGCGGACTCGCAGACGGGAAAACACATCGAAGAAAAAAACAGGCATTCGATACTCCATATTTCAGGCAGTCGAGGTTGTTTTGGGTGTACTCATCATTGAACCGCAGGTGACTGGAGGCTCCATGGTCACGCTCCGAATCAATGCCAAATGCGGTTTGTGCAAATTGTTTTCCACCATCACAGCGGTTGTTTTTGGAATCGCGACTGTTGTTGTTCCTTTTTCGTTTGCCTGCGCAGGCACACAGGAACCCGCTCCTGACACTTCGCCCGAAACTGAAATTCTGGCTTGCTGGAGCAGGTTCAAAGGCAACGACATC
>JBGSVU010000738.1:0-9201 GCA_041752775.1 Pirellulaceae bacterium
AAACCGCGCCAAATCCTTTTTGGGCCCGGCGGTCGTTCAGGGCCTGAAGCAGTCCTTCTGCCAATGCGCCCCCGTAATCAGCAAGGTACTTGCCAGGGTCTACTCCATTGACCGGAACGGCACCGGAAACCTGTTGGCCGCCACCCGCGCTCATCGCAACGGGATCGGTCACGAGTTGGCGCTGCGAGCTGCCGCTGCTGTGGCCGGACGACAGAGTGATCGGAGCACCTTCGTACCGATGCGCATCGTAAGTAACGCCAATCCCAATGCGCAAAAAGTGGCGAGGCTCACTCAAACCAGGATACCAGTCCAGCGAATATTTTTCGAAGGCTTTCGAGTTGTCGAGCGCATTGAAGTAGAGGCTGTTGGCACCGGCAATATCTGCCCGTTGACCGTAGTAGATCGCTGCGTAACGCATAAACAGGGGCTCTTCCTTGCCAGAGGCCTGGAACGCGCGGGCAGGACCGGTCAGGCAGGATATTACCAGTCCGCAAAAAATGGCCAAACCCGTCGCCAGTGAGCGAACGTAGGAGCCGTCGACAACTGTGGAACGGTTCATTTCAGTGATCTCCAAAAATACAAAACTGCTACAGGCCCCCATGCCCGCTGTGTCAGGCGACAATCCTGCACGACAACGAACATCTATCAACTGGATTTGAATTGTAACTCCAATCCCGTCAGGGTTCCAATCGATCCAATGGCGATTCCCGGAAATTATTTGATCAGGAACTCGGCCCTGACCGTGGCGCCAACCTCGATTTGCTCGCCGGGAACAGGCCCCACACCGGCAGCGGACGACCGGTAAACGGCCGGAAAGTCCTCAAGCTCATGGTTTTCGTCCAGTTTCAGCGAATGAACAGGACCGACCGATACTCCCGCCAGTTTGGCCAGTTCCTCAGCCTGACTTCTCGCATCCTCAAAGGCCTTTCGCATGGCTTCTTTCTTTGCTCCGGCAAGATCGGTTACGGTCGCAACCACGAATCTGCCCGGGTTGCCCGATGTACCATACAGGTCCGCTTTGACGATTTCCGTTGCCTTCAGCTCCACAGCCATATCGATGATCCTGGCGACCCGGTTCAAAACCTCATCCGTAACGCCTTCATCTCCCAAGACCAGTTGCACCCGAAAGTCTTCGGAAACGGTATGCTGTTCAACAATGGCGTCGTCGCCTTCGTTCCGAAACATCATTCGCTGTTGCATCTGAAACTGGAACGAATCCGCGGCATTGCCATTGAAGGTCTTTCCCTCGAATTCCAGTTTCGTTTCCGGAAAATCCATCGGATTCAGCACGTCTTCGATTCGCTGGCGGTTGCGGCGAAACTCTTCCAGAGCCCTGGCCGAATTTGGGGCAGTTCCGGCGATATTGAAACGGATTACGAGCGTGTCAGGTGTAACCCGGTGAACACCGCTGCCGCTGACCGAGATAATTCCCGGGCCCGACTGGGCCAGAGTCGCGGTAGAAATCATGGCCATGAACAAACCAGCCATGATGCCGGATGCCTGGACTATCTTGATTTTCAAACTGTGTGCCCTTCTGAAAATTGCAGGTCGGAAACAACTCTGCCCGATTCTAGCAAAAACGCTCTTTGATCTGTTGAGCGAGGAAATGGGACATCGTACAAACCGAAACCATCGGATTGACGCCCGGTGCTGTCGGAAAAACACTGGAATCACAGACCAGGACGTTGGTCAGTCCGTAAACCTGTCCATGCGGCGTCACGGTTCCACGCTGGGGAGAATCGGCCATGCGACAGGTCCCGAACTGGTGGGCGCTCCAGAGTTTCAGCGAGCCCCTGGTAGCCCTTTCCAACCCGCCCAGATTTTTTTTCCGGTCAGGAGCCGCACCGCCGACCTGTGCCCGAAAATCCCAAACCGGGTCGTAAACCACCATCGCGCCCGCGGTCTGCAACAGTTGGCTGGCCAGCCCGGACCCGCGCTCCAGCCCAGCTCGCTGACGGTCGCCCAACCGGTAACGAATGCAAGGCCGCGATTTGTCATCCACCGAAACCGACCCGGTCCCTGCGTCACGGGCCATGACCAACGTCCCCGACCAGTGGTCCAGTGAGGCCAGCATCGCCGCAAATTCGTCACGCCCACGCCATGGCAATACCATCGCAGCCAACCCCGGTGTGAACGAAGCATTCTCCAGTATCAGGCCCGCACTCGTCCCGGTCCGCAATTCCAGATCGTCGCAAACCCAGGGCTGGACCGGACCGCTCCGACGCCAGGCTTCTGGAAAAACCGCCGGTACAATCACTGCCGGATGCAGACAGAGGTGGTGCCCCAGGTGCGGATTCGAATAACCGCTGCGCTGCAGGATCGCAGGCGTCTGGATCGCTCCGGCCGCAAGCACACATTGCCGAAAGGAAATTTCCACGGGACGCGCGTCCAGTCCACCGTCCTGCAACTGCCCCACCGCAAATTTTGCTGTGCCGTTCTGCACTTCCAGCCGCTCGATCCGGCAGCCTGGCAACAGATACACACCCAGCCGTGCGGCATCGACCAGCCAGGTCGTGCGCATGTCTTTCTTCATGCCCGTCGAACATCCAAACTGACATCCGGCACACTGGTCACACCCCGCCGTGTTGGTTTCGGTGGCCTTCAGGGACAGCCCCAGTTCCCCAGCCGCGGCAAGCATACGACGGCTGTGGGGATCGTCGAGAGGTGCGGGCTGCAGAAACAACCGCCGCCGGACCGCAAACAGGCTGTGGCGAAAAATCTCACTGGCGGGAAACGAATATCCCGTCACATTGTGCCACTCCTTCAGAACGTGTTCCGGCGGGTCCAGGCATGTCCCCCAGTTCACTACGCTCCCCCCTCCAAACGTCCTTCCAGCAGTAGTCACAACCGGTTCCGGAGCTGCACTCCAGCCCGCAAAGGTCTCCGACAAATGCCGACTGGTCTGGCCGTCTCCCATTCGCCGGCCAGGTTCCAGCAACTCTCCCTGATCCACCAGCAAAACGCTTTGCCCCGTCTCCGCCAGCTCGGCAGCCATCACCGATCCGGCCGGCCCCGACCCGATCACCAGCCAGTCGCACGCCAGCGTCGACTGCCCGGGCCGCACCGTGGCGACATGGAACGCTGGATTCCCGCCCACCGCATCCGGATCCGCCTCAGTTCCATCCCGTCCAGAAGCGGATAGCGGAACATCGTTTTCGTTCCCGGGACGAAAACCCGTAGCGGCAAAACAGACCTGGCGGTGAAGCGAACGGGCAATCCCACACCAGCGGCCTGTTTCGGAAACCAGCAGTCCCCGAATCACCTGCTCGCGCCTGTGAAGCGGCAACCGCGAAAACCTGCCGATCGAATGGCCATGCAACAGCAACCCGCCCGGCGTCGTCAACCGGCGAATAAAACGGCGCACCTCGCGGCGCAACGGCAACTCCATTCCAATGATCCGCCGTTCGATTCTGTCGGCGAGTTCCGAAACCGTCATCGTGCGATGCCGGTCCAGCCAGCCACCGACAACCGTTTCGCAAAAAGCCTCCAGTCCCTCGCGCCCCTCGTGTTCACCGGCTTCACCCATGTTCACCGCTCATTGCAAGGGGCCGCCGGTCGAATGCCTGCCTCAATTCCACTGCGGACGCTCATTCCCCGGTTCCGCCGGACTGCAGGGCATCATCGAGCAGGCTCAGAGATATCAGCGCCATGGCTGTTCCATACGATCGTCCCAACTCGTGGGAATCGATGAAACATCCATCCAGTTCAGGCAGGTTCATGATCAAATCGTGTTGCCTCCTGGCCAAAGCCCGGCGTTGCCCGCTGTCGGCAACATGAAAAATCGCTTCACTCCGCGCCTGCATGTCGTACCAGAAAAAGAAGCCGCCATAGGCATAGGTGTTGGTGTGGTTGTCATATTTCAGCGCCCGGGCCAATAACTCATGATGTTCCATCCCGACCGTCGCCGCACCTGCCAGCTGGTCCTGGTCGACGGCATCCCAAAGATACCGGGCCAATTCGCACAACGGGATCCGGCCGGCACTCGCTGGAACCGGTTCCACACGGCGAGGACCTTCAGCGCTCTCATCGCGTGTGGCATACGGATAGGCACCTGACGAGAAACGCTGACGCGCCAGTCTGGACAGGCCCGCTGCGACCTTGGCCTGGTCGACGGCCACATTCGAGCTGGCCGCGTCCCTGAGCGAAATCAGGGCCGTCGCAGTCACAAAACTGTTGGGATACTCGTGATACCAGGTGCCATTGTCCATCTGCAGATTTTCCAGCCGCTGAACCACCCTCGCGATATCGGCCGCATACGGGTCTCCCGCCGCGCGCCGGTTCGCCTCGCACAAGAACCGCAAACGGTAAGCTTCGGCCCAGAGTATTTCGTCGCGGTCGCTCCGGTTCAGTCGGGAATCGTCACGGCAAAAATCGGCGGCCCGGTCGATGGCCCGCCCCGTCCTGGTCCGCAAATCCCCTTCCGGGAAACGCTCCCACGCCCGAATCAGCGCGATCCCCGCCAGTGCCGTCACCGCCGCGTGGACATTCGGCAGCGAATCGTGGCCTCCAAAATCGTAGTCGCTGTCAAAAAACCCGCCGCTGGTGGACTGCATTCCCAACAGAAACCGGACGGAACGCTGCCAAAGTTCTTCTTCCGAAAAAGTCCCTTCCGGAGCCGCGCTCCCGCGCGAATCAATGCCCGCGCGGATCGCTTTTCCGTTCAGTGTTCCGAATACCTCAAATCCGCGCACAAAAGGACCTGTCCCCTGGGCTTCCATCGCCGCCTTCCAGGCCAGGGGCGAGTCCAGGTATTGGCGACTGGCCAGTTTCCAGGTTTCTTTCGCTCCGTCTTGGTTGCCATTGCGGAACTGCTGCATCCCGCGCAACAACTCCAGTTCCATCTCCGTGCCAGGCGCCGCCACAAAATCAGCCGGAATCGCTTCGACCCAGTCACTGGCAACAACTGTTTGCCACAACGCGTCCAGCCCCTCACGTCCCTGTTCGCCGGACATCCCGGAAAACGATTCCGTTTCACCAACCTGATTTGCAAGGAGCGAATAAATCCAGTGCGGATGCAATGTCGACAGCCGATCCACCGTTTTTGCCAGCTGCTGGTTCTCCGCTGTCAGGACCACGAAACCCGGTTCCACAAATTCATAGGCCAACAACCCGAAGGTCCGGGCCTGGTCCGCGTCCGGCACCATTTGCAACGGGATATAGCGACTGTTGATCAAATTGATGATCGCTGGCCAGCTGAACGGGCCGGCCTGCATGTAACGGTCAATCTCCGGTTTCCGGTCCATGAAGCTGCCCTGAATCGTCGGCACGTACCAGAAAACCGGTTTGCCGCTGGCCACGGATTTCCCTTGGGCAACTTCCCAGTCGGTTTCCCAGTGAATGCCCGAACCCGACCGCTGGGCGATTTCGTCGGGTTGCACACGGATTTTACGGGTTGAGTTTTTCGTCTCGGCATTTTCCTGGAAAGCGCCGGCATATTGCACAGGCACCAGACCAGCTGCCACGAGGGCCGCAACTGCCAGCAGCCGGGCAAAAAACGAACGGGTTCGCATCGGGTTGGCTTCCAAAAAAACTCCAGATCGAAAAGTGGGGCGTCTGCGACAGGGCAATTTCACACCCGCAACATGGGGCGGCAAAACCAGCGTCTGTTCCATCATCCGACCGCAACTCCCACCATCCTGGCGGAAACTGCCATTGACTCGCAAGTCCGCAGACGGCTACAGACTTTAGCGAAATGCCACACGAAAACGAAAAAATACCGAAAAACTTTCGTACTCTGCCGATTCCCGGCCGGATCGTTGCCGGATGCGCTCTGCTGGCATTCTGGACTACTGCGGCCTGTGGAAACGTCCTGCTGGCCCAGCGCGCCCGTTTTTCAGACCCTTTTGAATTGCAGACCGGGAATGGGCAACCCGCCGTATTTCAGGGAACCGTCCAGGCACCGGCCGGCCAGTTCCCGCCGGCCCAGATACCACCTCAAACGTTTTCTCCGGCGCAGTTTCCGCAGCCCAACCCTGCTCCGCTGCCGCAGTTCCAGCCCGGTACTTTTCCGTCGATCACCACCACGCCACCGCCAGGGACGATTTTTCAACAACCCCAACCCAACGTGATTCCCGGCCCGGTCTACGATCCTTTTTCGCCTTCTAGTAACGCGTGGCCGATCCAGCCCGGCCTGGCGTCCCCCCAGGGCCCCGTCTTTTTGCCACCCGCCGGCACCGGTCCTCCGCCCGTACTCAGTTTCGGCAATGGTCCAACCAACAGCGGGTTGTTGCAGAACTACCCCCAGGGCAGCGCGCCGAACACGCCCTCGGCATGGCCCAACCAGCTCTGGACGCGTCTGAAAAATGAGACCTTTCCACGCCTGCTGGAACACCCGCGCTGGCGACAAACCTGGCTGGAAGGCGGCAGCGGAAATGAAATCGACATGCTTGAAACCGAAATCGCCACGACGTTGACTTTGCCCAGCCTGCGAAACAACCTCGCCGCGCTGCGCGTCAGCCCCGGGTTCATTTTTCATTTTCTGGATGGCCCCGACACGCCCATCACGGGTTTCGACATGCCGGCCCAGGTCTACAGCCCGTACGTGGCCTTTGACCTGGCGTCCGATCCGCGAAAAAACGCCGGGCTGGAAACCAATCTGACGATCGGTGTCTATACGGACTTTCGCAACGTTTCCTCCGATTCACTGCGGTTAACCGGAACCGGCCTGGGATGGGTCCGGGTCAACCCCTACACGGTTTTCAAACTGGGTGTCGAATACTACGACCGCGTGAATCTGAAAATATTGCCAGCGTTTGGCTACACGATGCAACCGAACAGCGACATGAAGCTGGATCTCTATTTTCCGCGGCCCCGCTTTTCCCACAAATTGCCGGGCCTGGGCAATTATGAAATCTGGGGCTATGTGGGCGCGGAGTATGGTGGCGGCTCATGGACTATCGAGCGGTTGGGCGGAATGGACGACCAGGCCGACATCAATGACGTGCGGGCCTTTGCTGGTGTGGAATGGGTCGGACCGCGACGCGTCACCGGATTCCTCGAAGCCGGATACGTCTTCGAACGGGAACTGCTCTATCGCAGCAATCCCCTGAACAAACTGATCCTCGAAGACACCGTGATGATCCGCACCGGGATCGCCTTCTGAGGCGGGAATCCGGCGGCTCAACCGTGCACACCTTCGCCCCCTTTGCTTTCAGTTCTGACTGGCCCGCAGCGCTACGTCCACAAAACGCCAGCTACTGATTTTTCGGTTTCTCGCGCGATTCACCGCCGGGCATCGTGCTGGCGTACATAGCAAAGGTCGCCAGCCAGTGGTCGCCTTCATAATGCCCGCTGTTGACGTATTTCAGCCCGGCCTCGAGGTGAGCTGCTGCCTGATCCAGCAACCGCTGGCGCAAGCTGCTGGAGTCGTCCAGATACAGCGCCACGGATCGCAGGCACCAGGCGCGATTCAGATTCAGTCCAGCCAGGTGCACCAGTTTTCCATCGGACTGGTCGGTAACTTCCACCGACTGAATCGTGCCGTCAACCAGCTGGGCTTCCAGCTGTGGCAGAAACTGGTCCAGCCAGCCGGCAAACTCCTGCGCGGACAGGACACGTCGCATCAAGTCCGCTTCGTTCCAGCCTGAAGAAAAAAAATCCTGGCCCGAAGGTTCGTACTGAACCGGATAGTCACGATCCGCCAGGTAATATTTTCGGGCCCGGTCAATCACCAGGTCTGCCAGTTCCGACTGATTCGTCGCACGGGCATAGTCGAGGATCTGGCCGAGAGCGAAACCGGTGTCGGGATGTTCCCCCGTCCGAATGGGATATTCCAGTTTGGGCAGGTATTCCGTGATCCGGGCAACCAGCACGATCTCCAGGGGCTTCAAGTTCGCACGCCACTGCAGGGCCAGCGGATCGTCCCACTGTTCCAGTTCGGTGACCAGCCGCAGATACCAGGCCCAACCATACATTCGCTCGAACGACTTGTGTTCCTCTTTGGAAAAAAAATCAGCTTCCGCCTGAATGTTCGCCGCCGCCAAATGGGCGTCCAGGGCGGCACGAATCTGGTCTGCATTTTCCATTTTTGGAAACAGACGCAACGCCCGAACCAGCAACCAGTGCCCGTGAACACTGCTGTGCCAGTCAAAACACCCAAAAAAGGCCGGGAACATTTCGCGCGGTGTGGCCAGAGAAGCGGCATCCGCCAACACGACGGAGGGTTTGTTGGGAAACTCGCGGTCGATCCCCTTCAGCACCAGCGCGGCCCACGCCTGTGCCGCGTCCGCCCGCAATTCACTTTCGCTCATCGACGACGGTCCCTGCGCCTTCAAAGTGACAGGCTGGCAGAGGAGCATCGCGCCCAGCATGACGCCCAACAAAAAACGCATTCGATACTCCCCACAAAAATTCGATTCTCCACGATGCCGACGTTTTCCCCATTTCCTCCCCTGTTTTCGGGCAGGAAATCCAGAATCATTTGGCCACTGAAATCCCGGCGTATGGAATCTCTCGGGATTTTCGCCCGGGCCCGGCATTTCGATTGCGGGTTCTACCCGTGAATTCTCATTAGAGCATTGCCATCGCCGAAAAGCCATCGGCGCCCGCTGCTGGCGCACCCTGGCTGCTGGCCGGAAAACGTCATCGGGCCCGGGGCTCGCGGCCATTTCCGGAATCGGCGACAGCGGGCAGATCGCGGTAGGCTTGCAGATTGACTTCGCGAAAACTGGTCCAGCATTTTTTGGCCATCGATATCCTTTGATGGTCATTCGACGACAACTGGTTCATCACGGTATGCCGAGTCTGAACGTGCAAATCGCCATTGGCCAGCCCGTTGCCGACGATCCGGATTTCGATTTCAGCGGGAAATATGCCGTACTTTTTCAAAGTCTGATTGAACATCATCCGCGGAAACGGCGGCATGCGTCGCGGGTCCGTTGCTCCCAGCATGGTGAACTGGTCGAGGAACTCGAACAACATCGCCTGGACGGCCGCGTCGTCCGGGCGCTGGCCGGTGGCACTGTAGCGAACGTGGTCATTCACCAGCTCGATTTTGCCTGCGTCGATGTCGACTGTTTCCCTGAATTCGCGACTGGCCAACCATGCCGTCTGTTCGTCTTCATTGACCATCGTGCGCAACTGCTCCAGCATCTGCACGACTGCATACTGCGGCAACTCCAGCCGGTACTCGCGGACCACGTCCAGAAGGACAAATTTTTTCTGGCGCAGGTCGTAAACCACGATTTCCGTCGGCGTCTGGCT
>JBGSVU010000739.1:0-2070 GCA_041752775.1 Pirellulaceae bacterium
CGAGTCAGAAAAATCGCCCCTCGTCCAGACTTTTTCATGCTTAAGTTCCCTCCACGGAAACCGGAATCCGCTCCGGATCGACCATCCATGCCGTCATCGAATAGCGCTCGAAAATCCGGGCCAGAATCCGGCGAATTCGGGTGCCTGCAGCCCATGCAACCAGAAAGGTGGGAAAAGCGAGGGCAATTCCCAGCGCCAGCGGGCCCGTGACCATGGTGTTTCCGAAATCACACCACGCCCCCAGCGGCACTTCACTGACCGCCACCCACCAGGACTGCAAACCGGGATGAACCAGCAGGTTGTGGCCAAGTTGTTCGCTGGTTTCGGCCAGGGGACCGGACACCAGGCATCCAGCCAGGTACCCACAGCCACCGGTCAGCAAATTGGCTCCGCTGACAATCAGAAGCACCAGCAGAAAATACAGTAACAGGCTGTGAATGGGCAGGAATCCGGCGACCATCCCGACCGCCAGCCCCCCAGCCCATTGCAATGGCCGGTCCATTCCGCGGAGGGTTCGCAAAAAAAACAGTCTCATATCGAGAATTCCATTCCTGACTGGAGAACCCCAATTAGCCGGATCAGGCGCGACGGGCGGTACCGCGCGTTGACGAACGCGAAACTGACTGGCGGGGAGACCAAAGGCGGTGTTTGTACAAAACCAGGGGCCCCAAGGTCGATGGAGATTTTCCGGAAAAATGGTCCGCCCCAGATTGCACTGCTCATCCGCCCCGGACGCAGGCGGCCGGCCCGGCGTTCCGAAACGCCTGTTCGAGGCGGTGTCGGTCTCTTCTGCCTGGCCCGTTCAGGCGCCACAGACACCCCACTGCATCCGGTCGCCGCCACCGTTGGACTTTTTGTGAACGGATTGAGCGAAATCGCCCCCGTGCTTTCACGGCCAAGCTGGCATTTTTCAGTTGCTGTCAACGCCCGAAGCGGATAGATTTGGCAACCTGGTCAAAAGTGTCCGGTAATTTTCAGCGTTTCCCAGTAACAGCCCCAAAAGGAGTTTTCAGATGAAAGAAAGAACAGAAATTTTTGCCGACGGTATTGGTGAAATCTCCCTCTCTGGAGGGATGGTTCGAATGGACCTGGTTTCGCTCGTCGGGTCGCAGAATAACGAATCGGACAAACCCCGACTGGAGCCCAAAGGCCGCATAATCATGCCTCCGGAAGGGTTTTTGCGCAGTTTTGGAGCAATGGAAAACCTGGTCAAACAACTGGTTGACGCGGGGTTGATCCGGCCCCGGGACGGCGCGGAAATCGCCGGTGGTCCCGTCGTAACCGGCAAAACGAACAAAGATGCACCCCCCAAATCGCCGAATTTCTAAAGGAGGAAATTGTTTTCATGTCAGGATCGGGTGACTATAATCGGGGCTGATTTGCGCGCCGTTCCGGAATTCAGGGGCCCGGAAAGTGGGGTGGAAGTTCAGATTCATTTTTCAGCAAATGCTTTTTTGCGCTTTTAGGGAACAGTAAGCAATGGCCAATTTATTCCAGCCTGCCGTCGATATCATCAAGAAAGAAGTGGAAATTTCCACATCTCTGCTCCTGACGGACATGATCAGCGTTTTTGACCTGGACAACAATCCCATCACCCGTTGGCGGTTCCGTGACAACGGCTTCCTCAACTATTCCGGCTTCTTCACCGTCAACGGTGTCAAACAGAACGCCGGTGTCTGGGTCGAGGTCGATGCGTCGCAGATCAGCACTGTGCGTTTCAACGCTGGTCTGATTCCGACGTTTGAAAACATTGGTGTCCAGGTTTTCGACGGGCAGTTCTGGAGTCAGGCAGACTTTGACTCGATCGCGACCGTGCAATTCAATGCTTTTCGTCCGGTCGTTACGGCGGTCAACGGGCAAGTTCTCGAGTCGGAATTCCGTCCGATTTCTGACGGCAATTTTGATTCGATTGGCGTCGAAAGCCTGTTCAAGGTAACGGACCAGGATGGCGATGCACCCCAGTGGTTTTCCGTGATTGACCGCACCAACAGTCCTCTGGGTGGTTACTTTACTCTGAACGGCGTGGCCAAACAGCAGAACCAGTATTTTGTGATCAATGCCAGCCAGGTT
>JBGSVU010000740.1:0-4412 GCA_041752775.1 Pirellulaceae bacterium
TGTGTTTCCAGTCCTCCTGTTGCAAACACAAGTTGGTCGTGGCAAACAGGTCGCTCTGGACTGCATCGCCGGTTTCAGCATGGACCGCAGTGACCGCGACCTGAAATCCCCGCTCAAGCACGACCCGGAATTCGGCCTGCGATGTGGAGAATTCAGTTTGACAACTGACAAATGAAGGATGTCGCACGCTGAGCAGAATGCCAGTTGGCTCGAAATCGCCATTCAGTCTTTTCGGCCACGACAATGTAGTCTCACCTTTTTCGTCAGTCACCAATTCCACGGCGGGGCCGGGGTGAACGTCCTTCCATAACAGAACCCCTTCAGGAAGGCTCAGGCACGCAATTCCTGTTGGTTCGGCGACTGCGCCTTCGACCGGTTTGCCATCCGGATCGACAACAAGAATCCGTGCCGTCAGCATCCCGTCTGTTTCCTGCGCCGGGTTTCCGGGTTTTTGGGCGGGTACAACACCCGCTGACAGAGAAACAGGCAGGAACACACAAACGAACATCAACGGAACGATTCGGCTCATTGCCATTCCTCTTGGGCGACAGTGTTTCATTTCCGCTTTGGAGCCCGTTCCAGCAGGAACCTGGCGAGGACGTCGCCGTAATGTTGCTCCAGGCCCAACCGTTGATAATCTACCGCCGCATCGCGCATGATTGTTTTCAGATCGGCGAGGTAGGTTGCGGCGGCCTTGCGATACTCGTTCGCGATGATCGCCGGGTCGGCCAGCATCGGTGGGCCTCCTTCCAGATCGACAAACCGCATTGGCCGGTCGAAATCGAAACGGATCTCGTTTTGCTCCAGCAGGTGAAAAACCACAGTGTCATGCTTACGAAAACGGAGATGCTGAAAACAGTCGCTCAACTCTTTCGTTTCCACAAACAGGTCCGAAATCACGACGACCAGAGCCCGCTGGCGAATTCGCTCAGCCGCTTCGTGCAGCGCGGCCGGCAGCCCCGTTTCCCCCACGGCCTGCATTTCACCCAGCGAATCGAGAATGACCCGCAAGTGGGCCGCGTTGCGTTTCGGAGAAATCTCCCGGTGAAATTTTTTCCCGGCACAGTACAGCCCGATCGCGTCCCCCTGCTGGGCCGCCAGATAAGCGAGGGTGCCTGCGATCCGCCGGGCAAATTCCAGCTTCGTCTGCCCTCCGCTGGAATAGTTCATCGATCCGCTCGTATCGACGATCAGGCAGAGACGCAGGTTGGTGTCGGCTTCGAATTCCTTGATGTAATAGCGGTCGCTGCGGCCATAGGCCCGCCAGTCCAGCCGCCGGGTGTCATCGCCAGGGACATATTTGCGGTATTCGGCAAACTCCAGACTCGACCCGCGGTGGGGGCTGCGATGCATCCCGGTGACGCTTCCCAGCATCGGCAGCCGCGAATGCAGCGGCAGCGCTTTCAGCCGGGCAATCACGCGGGGTTCGATGAAATCGTGAAGTTGTGACATAAACAGTCAGCAGGTTTCAGGATGGAGACTGGAGGTTGTCGGCGCGCCCGGCGCAGGTGTCCTGACCTCGCCGACTGTGGCATTACCTTTCCCGGCTCAATTCAGCGACCAGTTTGCGGACGACGTCGCGGCTGCGCATGCCTTCTGATTCGGCGGCGAATGTGGTCAGGACGCGATGAGTCAGTACCGGTTCGGCCACTTCGAGGATGTCGTCCAGCCGCACCATGTAACTGCCATGCAGGGCCGCCCGGGCTTTGGCACCGAGAACCAGGTACTGAACGGCCCGCGGACCAGCTCCCCATCCGACCAGCGGCTTTAACCACTCCGGCGAATCGTCCGAGTTGGGACGTGAACGGCGAGTCAGATCGACAGCGAACTCGTAAATGTGATCGGGAACAGGAACCCGGCGGACCAGTTCCTGAAAGCGGATGACTTCGGAACCCGAGAGGATCGGGTTCAGTTTCGGCAGTGCCGCGCCGGTCGTCGTCCGCGCGATCCGGATTTCTTCGTCGCGGCTGGGGTAGTCGACTTCGATCAGGAACATGAAACGGTCCAGCTGGGCTTCGGGCAGTGGATACGTTCCTTCCTGCTCGACCGGGTTCTGCGTCGCAAACACAAAGAAGGGTTGCTCCAGATGGAAAGTCTTGCCCACCACGGTCACGCGATGTTCCTGCATCGCCTCCAGCATCGCCGCCTGGGTTTTGGCCGGAGCGCGGTTGATTTCATCGGCCAGCACAATGTTGGCAAACACCGGGCCCCGGACAAATTCGAATTCGCGCTTTCCACCCGCCGAGTCCTGCAGGATATCGGTTCCGGTGATGTCCATCGGCATCAGATCGGGCGTGAACTGGATCCGCGAGAAATGCAGCGACATGGTTTCGGCCAGACGGCTGATCAGCAAAGTCTTGGCCAGTCCCGGCACACCCATCAACAGGGCGTGCCCCCGGGCAAACAGGCAGATCGCCAGCCGCTCGATGACGTCGTCCTGGCCAACGATGATTTTTGCCAGTTCGGTTTTGAGTTTCTGAAAGACCGCTCCCAGTTCGTCGATTCCCGCCACATCGTCCGAAGCCAGGTTTGAACTCTGCTGTTCCGCCGTTGCCATGAAGAGCCTGTCAGGAAGTGGGGTTCGAGAGGATGGAAAGTCCAGATTTTGTTTCTGCAATGATAGGAATCGGGTTTCAGAGAATATAACCGGAAAGAAGACATTATGCCCGGATCAGAAATATTGCCCGAATCCCGGCCCGAACGGCGCTTCCGCCCGGTTAAACCGGACGGAGAGCCAGAGGAATTGGGGTCGCGCGTGGGTAGCCGCCAGTTGTTGCTCCGCCGGAATGAATCCGGCGGAAGCGGTAGGCCTTGGAAGCAGGAGGGCCTGGAAGCGGGAGGGCCTGGAAGCGGGAGGCTCCGCGATCAACACCGAAAATCAATTCCTTCATCTTCCGATCCGGGAATCTTCCGGGCTGTACTTTGAACGGGTGCGAGCCGGTACCCCTTCAATCAGGACCGGAAAATTATGAAACCGGAAAATTTCAGGATGATGTCGTGGCTGGGGCAATGTTCAAGGCTGCCTCACGCACTGCTGACAGGAATGACCCGATTTCTTCCACCGTTGTATACGCTCCTGGCGACACCCGGACTCCACCGTCGATGCCGGTGCCGATCGTTTGATGCAGCATTGGCGCGCAGTGGACTCCGCCGCGAACCGCGATTCCATATTCTGAATCGAGATGGGCGGCGAGTTTTCTGGGATGCCAGCCAGCCAGATTGAACAACACAACCGGCGTGCGGTTGCGCGAATCGTGGCGGCCGTAAACAGTTGTTCCTTCGATCTGTTTCAAACCATCGATAATCTGCTGAGTCAATTCCATTTCGTGTTTGTGGATTTCAGCCGCCCGTCCCGGATTGCATTCCTGCATTGCGGCCAGCAAACCGGCAAAGCCCACGGCGTTCGGCGTGCCGGCCTCCATCGCATCGGGCAATACATTGGGCATTTCCAGCCCCGGCGCCACCGCGCCGGTGCCTCCGCGCCGTTCGCAGAAAATGCGTGGATGATCGCCAACGTCCGGAAAAGCCCGACAACCCACGTACAGCGCACCGGTTCCAGTCGGCCCGCGCAGTGCCTTGTGCCCGGCGATCGAAAGAAGGTCGATGTCCAGGTCCACCACGTTGATCGAAATGTGGCCGATCGTCTGGGCTGCGTCGAGCAACACCAGAATCTCCGGGCAGATATTGCGGATACCTTTGACGATCTCACAAACGGGCTGGATCGTTCCCAACACGTTCGACGAATGCGAAATCGCAAACATCAGCGTATCCGGGCGAATCACTTGCAAAACCGCTTCGGCAGTGACCAAACCCGCGGCATCACAGGGTACGATATCCAGTTCAATCTGTTTGTTCGACGCGTAACAGTGCAGCGTTCGGAGCACGGCATTGTGCTCAATCGATGTCGTCACGATATGGGGCGTGGGGCACTGGCTGCCATCGCCGGGTGTGTTGTCGCGATTGAAGGCCCGGATCACACCGTGGATCGCCATGTTGACCGAGTCGGTGCAGCCATGGGTCAGCACGATCCGTTTGGCGCAGGGTGCCTGAATCAGATTCGCCAGCGCTTCGCGAGCCTGATCGACGACGGCACTGGCCTCGCGCGCCAGCAGATGTCCGCCCCGGCCCGGATTTCCGGCCTTGTGATTCAGAAAATCGACCATCGCCTGGCCCATGCACGCGGGCTTGGGCCAGCTGGTAGCGCCGTTGTCCAGGTAGATGATGTTTCGCGTCATCTGAGTCAGTTTACACGGCTGACCCGGAATCTCAAACGAGTCCCCCCGCCGCCGTCGCAGGATTCCAATTCCCCGAACACCAGTACTGCCAGACCAGCGATTCTGTTAATCCATGATGGATGGGGGCACGAATTCAAAATAGCCCACCTTCAACTGCCCCTCGACTTCGACCAGAAC
>JBGSVU010000741.1:0-2524 GCA_041752775.1 Pirellulaceae bacterium
GCGGCTGGCAGGCGATTCGGTACACGCTGCGCAAGGCCCGCCAGTCCGGCGGTTTGCTGAAAATGTGGCGGGCGATGCGGTCAAAAAACGCCTGCAAAACCTGTGCATTTGGCATGGGGGGTCAGCGTGGCGGGATGGTGAACGAGGCGGGCGGATTTCCGGAAGTCTGCAAAAAATCTTTGCAGGCCATGGCGGCGGACATGCAGGGTGCGATTCAACCCGGGTTCTGGCAAACCTGGTCCGTTCCGCAGTTGCAGCGATTTTCGCCCCGCGAGCTGGAAACCAGTGGACGGCTGGCCTTTCCTGTGTTGCTGGACGCCGACCGGCAATACTACAGACCCATTTCCTGGGACGAAGCACTCGACCGGATTGCAGCAAAACTGCGCGGCATCACACCCGACGATTCGTTCTGGTATTTCAGCGGACGCAGCAGCAACGAAGCCGGCTTTCTGCTGCAGCTGTTCGCCAGGTGCTATGGCACCAACAACGTCAACAACTGCAGTTACTATTGCCACCAGGCCAGCGGAGTGGGTTTGACCAGCAGCATCGGTACCGGGACGGCTTCGGTCGTTCTGGAAGACCTTGAGCATTGCGACATGGTGGTCCTGATTGGTGGAAACCCGGCGAGCAATCATCCGAGGCTGATGACCAGTCTGATGAAACTCCGCCGGCGCGGCGGAAAAGTCATCGTCATCAATCCGGTAGTTGAAATCGGGCTGGTGAATTTCCGGATTCCGAGTGACGTCCGCAGCATGTTGTTCGGCAGCAAAATCGCATCGACCTATGTCCAGCCCCACATTGGCGGCGACCTGGCCCTGTTGACGGGAATCTGCAAGTCGGTGGTCGAACAGAATCTGCATGACGTGGCGTTCCTGCGCGATCACTGCGAGGGGAGTGAACAGTGGACCGCACATCTGGCCAGTCTGGAATGGTCGCAAATCACCTCGGGATGCGGTATCGAACGGTCGATGATCGATTCCCTCGCGAGGGAATATGGCGGAGCGAAGAAAGTTATTTTTGCCTGGGCGATGGGGATAACGCATCACGAAAACGGCGTTGAAAATGTTCAGGCAATCGCCAATCTGGCCATGGTCCGGGGAATGCTCGGCCGCCCGCACACGGGGCTGATGCCGATTCGCGGGCACTCCAATGTGCAGGGCATCGGTTCGGTCGGTGTGACCCCCCAGCTGAAAGAAGAAATCAGTCGGCGCCTGACTGAAGAACTGGGCGCACCGTTGCCGACCAGTTCCGGCATGGACACGATGGCCTGCATGGAAGCGGCCGAGACGGGGCGGCTGAAATTTGGACTTTGTCTGGGCGGCAACCTGTACGGCTCCAATCCGGACGCGGCCTTTGCCCGGCGTGCGATGGCGAGACTGGAAATGGTTGTCTATCTCAGCACCACGCTCAACACGGGTCATGCCTGGGGTGTGGCCGATGAAACGATCATCCTGCCCGTACTGGCCCGCGACGAGGAACCCTATGCGACCACTCAGGAGTCGATGTTCAATTTCGTCCGGATGAGTGATGGGGGCAAACAGCGTTTCGATGGACCGCGTGGTGAAATTCATGTAGTTGCCGACCTGGCCGCACGCGTTCTGGGTGATTCCGGTGTCGTGCAATGGACCCAAATGCGGCAGGCGGAAAACATCCGCCAGATGATTGCCAAAGCAATTCCGGGATTTGAAGCGATCGGCGAAATCGACGCGACAAAAAAAGAATTTCAAATCGACGGCCGCACGTTTCACCGGCCCCAGTTTCCCACCGCCAGCGGCCGGGCGATTCTGCACTGCCACGATATACCCGCACTGAAGGGTAGTGGCAGCGAGTTGCGCCTGATGACCGTGCGCAGCGAAGGCCAGTTCAACACGGTCGTCTACGAAGAAGAAGACCTGTACCGCGGACAGGAACGCCGCGATCTGGTTCTGCTGCATCCGGACGACATGACAAACCTCGGGCTGGCACCCGACCAGCCAGTACGGGTCGTCAGCAACACCGGGTCAGTGGGTCCCGTTCTGGCGCGGGCCTGGGACCAGATTCGCTCCGGCAATGCGCTGATGTACTATCCCGAAGCGAATGAGCTGGTGCCCCGTCACTCCGATCCGGTCTCACGAACGCCAGCTTTCAAAAACATCCTCGTACGTATCGAACCAGCAGGGAATCGGGTTGCCCTGGTGAAATAAAAACTGTTCGTGGAATCGGGAAATGGAATCTGCCCGCCACACTGCCCTGGAGTCGAAGTCCTTGAGCAAGGTTGCGCCGACTGCGGGTTGGCGTTCGTGATGGCCGGCAGACCCTTCCGGCAGGAGCACCCCTGTTCCGTTTTCCCAAAGGTGCCGGTCCCTTTCTGGCTTTTCTTTCTGGCTTTTCTCGGTTGAGCTCCCTTTGGGGACAGGATGTTGTTATTGCGGCAGGATCAGCATGGCGTCGCCGTAACTGAAGAAGCGATAGCGCATTTCGATCGCTTCGGCATAGGCGCGTCGCAGCAACTGGTCGCCGCCAAAAGTCCGGACCAGAACCAGCA
>JBGSVU010000742.1:0-5866 GCA_041752775.1 Pirellulaceae bacterium
AACAGTGTTTCAAACCAGTGCTGGGCTTTGGGATGCGCCCACGGTGCCAGGTCGTCTTTGGAATCCATCAGCAAATCCCCGGAAACTTGTGGTGTCCTGCGACAGTACAACTAGCGCCATTCGCCATGACAGTTGTCGCAGGACTGTTCGATTCGGTTGAGTGCGTTCTGTGCGTTGGCCAGGTTGGGCGTGCGAATGGACTGGGTCAGTTCGACGGCCGCACGTTCCATCTCTGTGGCCAGCCCGCGATAGCCCGCATCGTCGGCGTTGTCCATTCCGGACTGGTTCAGGACCCGGGCCAGTGCGGCCACGAGGGAAGCGCGATGCAAATTGTCCTCGGCTGCGGACTGAAAATCTTTTTCGTTGGCAGAATTACCGGAAAGTTCCTCCGACAACTCTGCCAGACGGGTCATGATCTCACTGCGGTCCGCCGTGTCGGGCCAGACCAGAGTTTCCAGCGGCTTCTCCTGGCCGGAAAAACTGCTGCCGCGAATCATGTCGGTCAGTGCGGTTTTGATCTGCTCCGAATAGCGAAACGCATCGGCGCCGGCGTTGCGACTGAGGACTTCGGCACGAACCAGACTGGCCAGCACCGCAGGGGCGTCAGCTTTCCAGCGAATGTCCCCATCAAATTCATGAAGCACCGAAAACCAGGTGGCGAGCATCATGAACGTATGGTGCGCCTCGCGATAGCCGGTGTTGAACCTGACCGGAGTCGTGACTTGCGAATCGAGCTGGATCTGCAGAAGTTTGATTTCGTTTTCAAGAATTTCGCGGGATACCAGTTCACTCCATTTTTCGCTGTCACCGCCGCCGGATTCCCCGGCAACCGGACTGGCAGCAGATGGAATCGCGGCACTGGCCGGTCCGGCTGTCCCTGCGACCTGATTCCCACCCATTGTGGGGCGTTCACCCACCAAACCGTCGCGGAACAAATCTGCAAAAAAAATGCCCTCCTGGTCCCGGGCAGAAAAGACCGGTCGGGCCGCACGCTGGACCCGGCGCGGAGGCCGATCACCAGACGCCTGTTTCGGTACAGGTTCCTGTTCCGCAGGGCAGATTAACCCCCCGGCCAGAAAGAAGATCAGACTTGCGACTAACGGCTGTTTCATGACGAAAACTGTTTTGGGCGTTGGTGATTCTGCCCGAATGGGTTATCAACGGGTTTTCATTATTGACAAATCCCCACCGCTTCGCAAATCCGCGCCAGGTTCCCTGAATACTCCGGGGCCAGTCTATAATGAAAGGCTGGGATTCCGGCATTGCCATCACCGCACCGGACGGCTTGCGCCGTTCCACTACATTCCGCGCAATGCGATACCTGAGAGGAAAAGAATGGATCGCCGCAGAATGATTTCCGGTGCTGGAGCCGGCGAGGCATTGCGGGCCGCGCTGACCGAACGACCCGGTGAGGCTGACGCCGTACCAGGTACCTGGGACCGGAACGAAGGCGCTTTGCAGCTGTTTTCCTTTGACGCCATGGGATGCCGGGTGCAACTGTTCTTTCCCGCGGGTGTGTTCGCGCGGGCCGGCGACGCCGTGACCGCAGCCATGGACCTGGTGGATTCCCTGGAGAATGAAATTTCGGTCTACCGCCAGGGAAGCGACCTGAACCGGATCAACCAGCTGGCCACCACCCGCCCGGTCCCTGTCGACGGGACCCTTGCGGAACTGGTCGAACAGTCGCTTGCATGGTTCGCGCGAACCGGAGGTGCCTTTGACTGCACCATGGGGCCGTTATCGAAACTCTGGGGATTTCGCGCCCGTCAGCCGGTGCTCCCCTCCCAACAGGAAATCGCGGCGGCGCTCCAGCAGGTTGGATCCAGTCAAATCGAATGGAACCCAGACGCCCGAACCGTTCGATTGCTGAACCCCGGAACGGAAATCGATTTCAACGGAATTGGAAAAGGCTACATCCTCGGACAGGTGGCGGAGTTGCTGATGTCCCGCGGCATCGACCGGTGGTTGATCCATTCGGGACAGAGCAGCGTTACCGCTCATGGCAACGACAGCGATTTTGGAAATGAAACATCTGCGGGCTGGACGGTCGGAGTCAGCCATCCGCTGGTCGCAAATCGGCGATTGGCGGAGGTGCGACTGCAGGACCGGTCGCTGGGAACCAGTGGGTCAGCGCGACAGGTTCTGGTCCGCGACGGCCGGCGTTACGGCCACGTGCTGGACCCCCGGACCGGTTGGCCAGCGGATCACTGGATCAGCATGACCGTGGTGCACCGCTGCCCGGTCGCGTGTGATGTGTTGTCGACGGCGCTGTTTGTGATGTCGCCCGCTGAGGTCGATGCCTTTGCCACACAGAACAGGGATGTCGGCGTGGTCGCGATCCGCCAGGATTCCAATACTGGAAAGATCGAAACGGTGCAGAAAAACTTCGCTCCTGGCGAAATCCGCTTGCTGTAGGTTTCGATCAAAGCGGTGTCCGCTCAATAAGCGTGCATGGGCGGTAACACGTTGTCCATGTTTCAGGGAGTCAGATCCCGGCGCGTGAACGGCTACTCCGGTCATTGCCGGTCAGGTCTTTTCGATGGCCGCGACCGAACCGTTATAACTCCAGGCGTGGGCAAAACTGACGGTTCCGTACAGACCATTGCCATTGACGTCAACTTCTGGCCCGACAATCCGGAAAACTCCGGCTCCCGACTGTCGCTGCTGAAAATCGGTGATATCGGCACCATACAGGGAAATGTTGAAGTAGTAACTGCCCAGCAACAGCGGCAATTGCCTGATTTCCAGTTCGAATCGGTGCGTCCCGGCATCCAGATCGGGCCGTTGCAAACTGGTGACTGACGAAGTCGATCCGAGTTCATCATGTCGCGGCGAACAAAGCGCAACGACCAGGCGGGCGGATTCCAGTTTCTGGGGACAGTGGACATCGATGGCCAGTCGCAGGGGGTCACCAGTCTGAAATGATGAGCACGCCTGGCCCGTGGCATCGCGCACCTCAACCCGCACAATCGATGCGGCGCCGGCGAGATGGTCGCTGGCTTCCACGGTCAGGGGTCTGGCCGATTTTTCTGTCGCCGAGAGGTTTTCCTCATAAATCGTCATGCCCTGCTGGACATCGCCGTCAAAGCAGATTTTTCCCTGGTCGAACACGAGGGTCCGGGTCGCCACACGGGGCAACATCCCGACGGCGTGAGTCACGAGGATGATCGACGTCCCGTTCTGGGTCAGCGTATTGAAGTGCTTGAAACATTTCATCCGAAAGGCCACGTCGCCCACGGCGAGGACCTCGTCCATAATCAGCAGTCGCGGACGCAGATGCGCCGCCACCGAAAAACCGAGCCGGACTTTCATGCCAGAACTGTAGGTCTTGATGGGATCGCCAATCACGTGGGCCAAACCGGCGAATTCGACGATATCGTCAAACATCCGGTCGACTTCGCGTTTTCCCATCCCCAGCACGGCCGCGTTGACATAGACGTTTTCGCGACCGGAGAGCACGGGATTGAATCCGGTTCCCAGTTCGATGAGCGCTCCGACCTTGCCCCGAATTTCGACGCGTCCGGCATCGGGCCGTATCAGGCCATTGATGATTTTCAGCATCGTGCTTTTACCGGCGCCATTCGGTCCGATCATGCCGACGCACTCACCGGCCCGCAATTCGAAACTGGCATCGCGCACAGCAAAAAATTCGTTTTTGCGCAATGCGGGCCTGCCGGCTGGTGGCTGGCGGCGCATCGCGACCTGACCGGCGATGTCGCGCACGCCGTACCACATCGCCCGCTTCAGCTGGCGGCAATACTTTTTCCAGACGCCGTCGACGGTCAAAATGGTGTCGTTATTCATGGGACTGATTTTTTCCATCAGGCTGGCATCCGTTCAACCACCGCAGGCATCGAAACACGCCAGACCACCAGCCCCAGCAGAAACACCGGGACCGTTGCGATTCCGTAGACCAGCGCCGGCCAGATTTGCCCGGTGGTCCCTGTCACCACGAGGTCGCGAGTCGCCACCAGCAGCGGGCTGGCCGGGTTCAGCCAGTTCAGCAAATTGCCTGGAAAGGTTGTGGGTGCCACATAAATGATCGGCGTCAGGATCATCCAGAACGGTGCGACCATTCCGATGAATCGTCCCACGTCCTGGTACAGCGATCCGAATGGCGCCAGGATCAACCCCATGCCAACCGCCAGAACCAGCAACAGGATTGCCAGCGGCAACGCGGACAACAGGGCAAGAGGCTGGATCGCGACACCGAAAATGAGAAACGCCGGAAGCAGAATCAGGCCCCGCACCAGAAAATTGAAAACCAGATCGGCGATCCCTTCCAGCACCAGCGACTCGCGGGGAAAATTCAGTTTGCTGATCATGTTCCGGTTCTGGGAGATGGAATTCATGGGCATTTGAAAGGCCTCGATGAAACTCTGCCAGAGGATCATCCCCGCCAGAATATAAACCGTCTCACTGGTCTGGACTTCGCCGCCGAAGGAAAAAACGTTCCGGCTTTTCAAAAAAACCCAGATCGCCGTATTCGCCACCGGCGGCAGAAAAATCCAGAGCAAACCCAGCAAAGTCTGCCGGTACAACCCCCGAAGATTCCGTATGAACAGCCGCCACGCCAACTCGCGACCCGCCCAGAAATCCGATCCAATCCGCCACAACAGCCTGCCCGGCCGGGCCAGATCGGAACTCGCATCGTAAATCGTTACCTGACTGTCCGGGCCACCGTCCGGCGCGCACAACGGTTCCCCAGAGGCGTTTGCACTCGGCGGATTTGTCGGCGGCTTGGGGCGGGTGTTCATTGAAATGCCATCGGAGTTCGGGCCCAGTTGCACTGTGCCACTTTTTACTAAACCAGTCCAGCCTGAACCAGGCCGTGCAGGTGAATCGCACCGACCGGAATATCGTTTTCGTCAACCACCGGCAACACGGTGATTGATCGCGACTCCATCAGCCGGATGGCTTCGGCTGCCAGCCAGTCCTGGCCTATCGTTGCCGCACCCCGGGTCATGAACGCCACCACTGGTTCCTCCAGCGGATTGACATGCCGGGCCAAGGTTCGTCGCAGGTCTCCGTCGGTGAAAATCCCCGCCAGCCGTCCGGACGCCTCCGTCACGAAAGCACATCCCAACCCGCGCTGGCTGATCATCAGTATCGCGTCGCGAATCAGCGCCGTGTCTGCGATCAGCGGCAACCGATTGCCCGTGAGCATCAGGTCGCAGACGCGTGTCAGAAGTTTTCGTCCGATGAAACCACCCGGATGCAGTTCCGCGAACTGCGCTTCGGTGAAACCGCGTTGGCGCATCACCGACACCGCCAACCCGTCGCAAATCGCCAGCGCCACGGTCGTGCTGGAGGTGGGGGCGGAGGACATCGGATCGGCTTCGCGCGTAACACCAATCGGCACCACGATCTGGGAAACCCTGGCCAGTGTGCTGTCAGGGCGCGCTGTCACGGCAATCACATCAATTCCCCGCGCCCGCATGAAGGGCACCAACTCCACCACTTCCCTCGTCTCGCCGCCTCCGGAAAGTGCAATCAACAGGTCGCCCGTGCACACCATTCCGATGTCACCATGGAAGGCCTCACTCGGATGCAGAAATAGTGAAGGCGTTCCCGTACTGCAAAACGTCGCCGCGGCCTTCCGCGCGATGTAACCCATCTTGCCCATGCCCGTGAACACAACCCTCCCGCTGCAATTCACAATCGCGGCAACGGCGCGCACGATTTCGTCTCCGAGGTTGGCTGCGGCGGCCTGGACCGCTTTCGCCTCCTCATTCAGCGCGTCGCGAAACCAGCCCAGCAACGGGTCGGTCGAAACTGGACCGCACCCCGTTTCCGGTGCGGTTTCGGTTGATTTGGGCATGATCGGCCAGGAGCGGTGAAGGAAACAGGGACGCGGGATCCAGGG
>JBGSVU010000743.1:0-4455 GCA_041752775.1 Pirellulaceae bacterium
TCCAAATCGGCATCGCCGCGAACCAGTTCCGGAAAATCAAACACGGTGACAGTAAATTCTTCCGAAGTCCGGTCGTCAAACATCACGCGATACGTCAACGGCTCCTTGACTTGCAGCATCCGTCCGGCAAAAACCGGATCGTCCAGGCTTCTGGTCATCGTCACAGTTCTCTCGGTCCCGTCGGCGGATGTGAACGACAGCGAGGCCGTGGGCGGGACATCGGGTTCGAACTGGGCCAGCACCAGCAGGCTGGTACCCCGCTCGATCTCGGTGTTGCCGGGAACGATCGAGGCGTTGTACTGGGGAGCGGTCGCAATTTTGACTTCTTCGAAAGTATGAATCGAGGGATCGGCTGCGGGGCGTTCGACGAACAACAGAGTGATCCCACCCAGTGCCAGCCCCAACAACCCGGCCAGGGCCACGCCCGACGAACAGAAAATCTGCCACCCGGGAACGATTGTTCTCCAGTCGTTCCGATAAGCGTGATAGACCGCGCGGCGA
This sequence comes from Pirellulaceae bacterium, assembly GCA_041752775.1. Lineage (GTDB taxonomy): Bacteria > Planctomycetota > Planctomycetia > Pirellulales > Pirellulaceae > BJ22. The sequence continues at coordinate 502 of JBGSVU010000743.1, forward strand.
ATAACGTCCTGTTGCAGGAAACCGAGTGGTTGATCCGTCGAGTTGCGCTGCTCCAGCGCCGTGATCAGCACTGAATCGAGTTCGGGAAAGTCGCGTTCGATCCGGTGGGCGATCTGTTCCACCGTTTTGCTGGTCAGGATGGCCAACCCAATCGCGACGATCGTCACGATGCCCGCTGCCAGCCCCAGCCAAATCCAGGCGTTCGATACAAACGCGTCGATCGATGTGGCCGCAGACCGGTTGATGAACAACAGGACCGCGGCGGCAATGGCCACGCCGGTCCAGGCGACGGCCAGAAAAGCCAGAATTCGTCTGAGGCGTTCCCGCCCCGCGACCATCAACAGATGTTGTTCGAGCGTTGGATTGATTTGGGGTTTTTGCACTGCACTGCTCATGCTGCATCCTCCACGAGTGCCCGACTGTTGATTGCACCGCCGCGATCGGTCCGGCCAGCCAGCCAGGTTTCCGCAATCAGAAACCCGACGGCCGCCACGATCAGCCACTTCCAGAGCTTTTGCCGACTTTCCAGCTCCACATCATGCAACTGGCGCCGTGTTTCGATTTCCGCTTCTGCATCGACATGGCGCCCGACCGAAACATTGAACGCGGTCAACTGCTCGAGCGGCATGACATCCGTGTTGCTTTCCGCCGGATCAAGGTTTGCCGCCAGCCGGATTTCTGGTGCCGCCGCATTGTCGGGCTGGACAAACCGGTAAATTCCCGGTTCCGCAACCGGCCCGGGACCCGGTTGGGCCAAGTCGAAATCGATTGTTGCCCCATCCGGAATGATTGCACGATTGTACCCGACGGGCAACAACAGCGTTTGGCCAATCACATGCGATTCAGCTACCTGAGGCGTCCGAGCCGCCAGTTCGACGATCCGGTTGATGATCGGCAGGAACTTGCTGGAAAGCGCCAGTTGGCTGTGTGATGGTTGCCAGCCAGTTGCCAGCACAAGGATTTCCCCCGGCGCATCCACCGGTTTTCGATGCCAAACCGCCGGTGACTCGTCGTCGAAACTGGCAATGACCTGCATCGTGTCCGAAACGGCGGTACGGAGATGGCTCCAGAAACGGATCTGCGTAAAATCGTTGAACCGCGGCCCGGCAAACGGATGGAACAGCGGGTCCCCAAAATCGATGGTGCCCAGCATGGCGTAACGGTTACCCGAACTGGTGACAAAACGGGCGTCACCACCAATCCCCGTCCAGCGTTTCGTCGATTCGATCATGCTTTCCCGGCCGAGTACAAAAAGTACCGTGGCGGATGCTGCCAGACAGGCATCGACGGCCTCCCGTTCCGATGGCACCAGTTCCCGCGTCACGACCACCAGTTCGGGGGTATCGGCAGAATCAGCCGGCAAGGGATGATCCGAACCATGCTGAGTGATTTGGACAACCCGTGTCGGAGTCTCTGGCAGGCAACGCTGGAAATAGTACAGCATCTCTTCCGGATCATCGGCCGGTTCGTTACCCAGCCAGGCGACGTGCACCACCTGCTGATTCGGTGGCACCACAAAAAACTGGTTGTCGAAGTCGGCCGGGTCTCCCTGCAAAATCAGTCGCTCTGACTTCAGCGAATCGCCATTGCGGGGGACTCGCAGGACCCGGGTAGATCCCGGGGGAACATGGAACGGAACCTTGAGGTTTTCACTACCCTGCCAGGCCACAGTGAACTGGTCCGTTGTGGAATTGCCAGAATTCCTGACCAGCACATGTTCACGCAGCGCTTCCGGATCGGCCTCATCGGCTGGCAACAGTTCCAGCGCAGCGTTCGAGGGCTCCCGCATGCGGACGGTTTCGAAATCGACTTTTACCGTTTCCGGCCACTGGAAATTCTGAAGTGCGGATGTATCGGAACCGGCCTGCATGTCGCTGATCACGATGATCTGCAGTTTGGAATCGGACTGGTTCTGGTCATCGTCAGCTTCCAGCTGGTCGGCGACCGTCACCAGCGCCGCCCCAAGATCCGAGCGGTTCCAGCCGGGTTTCACCTCGCCAAGCTGAAACGATTTCGTAAAATCTGCGGTCGGTGGCAATTTGCCTGACGCGGCAGGCCGAATCAGTTTCAAATCCGAATCAAAACTGTAGAACGCAATTTGGTCGTTTTCATTTGCCTCCCCGGCGATTTTGGCGACTCGCTGCAAAGCCTGGTTCCAGAGGTCTCCGCGCTTCATGCTTGCGCTTGTGTCCAGCAGAACCGCAATATTGCGGCCTGGCAAATCTGAAAAATCCAGAATCGTGTTGTCCCGCAGAAAGGGACGCATAAACGCCGCCGCGACCAGCAGTATCGCAGCCGCACGAAGCAACAGCAGCACCAGGTTCTCCAGACGGCTGCGGCGAGTCAATCTGGGCGGGGACGGCCGGAGAAACATCAACGAACTGAATTCGACCTGACCTCGGGGTGTCCGGCGAATCAGATGAAACAGGAATGGAAAGGCAATCGCCAGTGCCCCCAGCCCAAACAACCAGGCCATCACACTCATCGGCGGCCTCCCGCCGGGCGTCCCCGGCTGAACGCCCTGCCCCGCTGGGCTCGGGCCTGCATCAGACTGAACAGTGATTTTTCCAGCGGCTCGGAGGTCGTAATCTGGAACAGGTCGATCCCGAGGTCGTCGCAGCATTGCTGGATCTGCGCTGCATGTTCGGCGAACCGTTTTTTGTAGTCGGCGACTACCGTGTCCGGATCGACAAAAATTTCCTTGCCGGTTTCGAGGTCATGAAACATCGACGCCGAACTGAACTTGAAATCAATTTCCGCCGGATCGAGGATCCGCATCAGAATCACATCGTGTCCCATCGATCGCAAATAGGCCAGTTGCCGGACCAGTTCATCGGTGGGAGCGAGCAAATCGGAAATCAGAACAATCAACCCCCGCTTCGACAGGCTTTCGGCAATGTGCTCCAGCGGCCGGGAAAGGCTGGTCGCAGTTCCCGACATTGCCCGCTCCAGACACATCATGATCCGCCGCAAATGGCCGGGCCGGAACCGGGGCGGAAGAAAGTCGGTGACCTGTTCGTCAAACGTTACGACCCCGACCGCATCGCGCTGCAGCGACAGGAAATACGCCAGTGTTGCCGCCGTTGTCCGCGCAAATTCGGCCTTGCTGAATCCCGTCGTCGCAAACCCCATGGAGCGGCTGAAATCAACCAGCAGGAAACATCGCAGGTTCGTTTCGTCTTCGAAGCGTTTGATATACATCCGGTCCGACCGGGCCAGCAGTTTCCAGTCGAGATGCCGCAGGTCGTCGCCCGGGGAGTACGGCCGATAGTCAGAAAATTCCACCGAGAATCCGTGATAAGGGCTGCGATGCAAACCGGACATGAACCCTTCGACAATCACCTTGGCCCGCAACTCGAGATTGGTGATGCGGAGTACGGTTGCCGGATCCACAAACGAGGCCCCCCGCGCCGCACCGGCTGGTTCAGCGGTTTTCCCTTCGTTCAATGTGGAATTTGTATCAGGCATTTCAGGACGGCGGGCGGTTGCCCCCATGGTTATTTGGCTTTTACGTGATCCAGCAGCTGGTCGATGATCTGTTCGATGTTGATTCCGTCGGCTTCGGCGCGATAGCCGGGTAGGATGCGGTGACGCAGGGTCGGGTAGACCAGTGCCCGGATGTCGTCAAGGTTGACATGCGAACGGCCTTCCAGCAGTGCCCGGGCTTTGGCTCCGAGCACCAGGTTCTGTGCGCCGCGCAGTCCGGCGCCCCAGTTGACCCATTTGTTGACGAAATCCGGAGCGGCCGGGCGACCGGGACGGCTGGCATCGACGATCCGTACGGCGTAGCGTACCAGTTCTTCAGCCACGGGGACTTTGCGCACCGTTTTGTGGAATGACAGGACATCGGCGGCCGAGAACAGGGTTTCGATGGTTTCCTTCTGCTCGGAGGTCGTCTGCTGCACGACGCGAACTTCGTCTTCGGTCGGCAGGTAGTCGATATGAACATTGAAC
>JBGSVU010000744.1:0-4768 GCA_041752775.1 Pirellulaceae bacterium
GAGTCACTTGATGAGGCGGGGATGACGCACGTCTGGTGGCCCGGCAGCATGCCGGCCCCGTCCGAATTGTTCACCCGAAAAAAATCCCCGCCTGCCTCCGCCAGCCCAGCCTCCGCCAGCCCTGCCAGCGTCCATCCACCAGCCTTCTCCCCCGTCGCGACTTCCCCGGTCGCCAGCCAGGACCGTCTGGCACAACGGACCAGCACTCAAACGGATCAACCAGCCACAACGGGTTTGCCCGGACCGACAGGGCCCATATCGACAGTCCCCACACCGGCCATGCCTGCATCGGCTTCTCCGGAAACAGGGGCGTTGCACCACGACAACCGTTCGCCGTTTGGCCCGCCGATTTCCAGCGACGACCGTCCGGGCGTTTTGGCGGTCCTTCAGAACGAGGTCGCCGGGTGTGTGCGCTGCACGGAACTGGCCCGCTGCCGGACTCAAACGGTCTTCGGAGTCGGCAACCCGTCGGCCCGACTCTGCCTGGTGGGAGAAGCTCCTGGGGCGGACGAAGACCGGATCGGAGAGCCCTTTGTCGGTGCAGCCGGGCAGTTGCTGGACAGGATTCTGAAAGCCTGTCACTTGTCGCGCGACGAGATTTACATTTTGAATGTGATCAAGTGTCGCCCACCACAAAACAGAACGCCGCAGGACGACGAAGTTGCGAATTGCTGGGGCTACGCCCATCGCCAGCTGGAAATCATCCAGCCCGAATTCATCCTCTGCCTCGGTGCGGTCGCCGCGCGCACGGTACTTCAGGACCGGGCTTCGATCAGCCGTTTGCGGGGGAAATTTCACAGGTACCGCAACAGCCAGGTCGCGGTCACCTACCATCCGGCTTACCTGTTGCGAACACCGGCCGCGAAACAGCAGACCTGGGAAGACATGAAGATGCTGATGCGGGCGATGGATGTCGAATTGTAGGTCCACCGCGGTGGAGACAGCTGTGGAAAAGGTAGCCGTTCACGCGCCGGAGTCTGACCCCCCGAAAACAGGGACAGAGCCTCAAATCCCTACAGTTACAATTCGGCCAAAACTACGACCACAATCCGGCCGGTAACAGGCGACGGTCAACCCGCGCAACAACCTTGCGCATTGTTTCAGTTGCGGCGAGAATTTCAACAACATCGACCTGCCCCCTCCCGCAAACGATCGTTGACTTGATCTGGTTTCGCGTGGATTTGCCCAGGAAGTTTCGCGGGTTATCGAGAGCAGACCACGTCCGCTTCACTGGAATTAGCGCATCGCTTGTTACAACATCAAATTCCCGTCCATTGACCACTTGACCAGTACCACCTGTGCGATGTCGCACCAGGTCTTCGTATTGGACATCAAGTGCTTCGCGAACTTTACCTTGTCGATAGAGACCGCCGGCTTTATCGAAAAGCTTCAGTCCACTACGCGGGGCAACAAAGTTTTCCGCTGCTCCTGCAGCAGTTTCTCCCGGCGTTGAGGCACGGTTTTTTATTCCACTTAAGCTCTTTAAAGTCTGTCCATTTTTTTCCGCGTCATTCAAATTGTCAAGTAGTTTTGTCAATGCCGGGTCAACCAGGTCCGCCGTATTGCCTGTTTTTCCCCTAAGTTTGCTTCCAGCTTCCTGGACTGTTGAGCCAGCTGAGCTTCCCGGGCGGTATCGCCACTGACTTCCACCCTCGAACAACATGGCAACGCCAACGCCAGCATCACCCAAACTTGCTTCCATTTCCGCTGCTGAAATCTCATCATTGCTAAACCTGGAAACATCGTCGAATAGCGGACCTAATCCTAACGTCATGACCGACCAACCAATCTCATCCTTGATATCACTAAAGGTCAATTCGCCGGACTGAAGGCCCTTAGCAATGTCGCTATTGTATTCGGGCCCGAAGGCCCCGCCCCTCATGTGCCCACCCGGATTTAATGACGGACTTGAACTAATTGCCTGCCCAACGTCTGACCACACCTCGCCCCAACTATACAAAAAACGGGCAGTGGCTGTCCAAACAATTTTTTGTCCTTTGACAAGATTTCCCGGAACGCTGCCAGTCGTCAACTCATCCAAATGGTCTGAGGCAGGATCACTGCTGACGACCTGTTTAATAGTAGCCGATATAACTGCCTTTGCCTCGTCAAGCTTTCCGTTAGCGACCAAAAAACGGACTTTTTCGTTCGTTTCAACAGTTCGAGAGTCAAGTTGCTCTTTCAAATGGCTGTAAGTAACTCGGTGCCCCCCATAAAGGTCACTTAGCACTACGGAAAAAAGATCTGCTTGTTTGCCAAGGCGGATAGTCAATGAACCGCGTCGTTCATCACCAAACCCTCCGGCTGGTTCAGGAAGTATCCAATAGATCGACCCGTTCTGAAGCGAAACGCCTTCCTCCTGATTCCCACTCGGATCGATGCCATTGACTGGGTCGTTCCCGACATACCGGTAGAGGTTTGGGTCACCTCCATCGAGTCCGATTGGGTCCTGGGTGTTGAAGCGGCCTGCGGCTGGGTCGTAGTAGCGGCCCTGGCCGCCGCCGCCCATCAGGTACAGGTCCGTTTCCTGGTCGTATTAGTAACCCGCGCTGCCACCGAAGCCGAAAGTGCCCGCGGTGTCACAGGCTGGAAGGTTGTTCCAGCCCGACTCGCTCAGGTGGTCCCACTGGTCGACTGACATCTGGCACCAGTCCGGTGAACTGGCTGGAGTGGGCAGGCCAAACGCCCGGGTGCGGTAGCTGGCCTTCACGTCACAGTTGTCATCCAGCAACTCGCGCGTCGACCACTGGGCGTCGTATACCGGATACGACTCTTCCAGTCCGTTGGTATCGTATTCACTGACCAGTCCGCCATAGTCACCTTCGGTTGTTCGGGACGTAAACGATTTGGTTGTGGCATCCGAATCATCGGTCTCGGCCAGCAGACGCCTGACGTCGTAGATGAACCTCGTAATTGGCCCGTTCTCGACTTCCTTGCGCATAGTGCGACACGCTGGCAAAAGGGCGTTTGCACGATTCGTAAGCGTTCACGGGTCGATAACACATTGTTCATGTTTTAGGGGGTCAGACCCCGGCGCGTGAACGGCGACGCACTGTTCAAATGCAGATGCATAGAACAGCCCGTCCCGAAATGAAGTCGGCTGATCATTCCTGCGACCCAGCCCTGTGACCCCAATTCGGCCAGCAGCCTGCCACAGCGGGGGGAATGCTCTTCAGAATTCTCAACCACTTGGCTCACACCCGCAAAAATGCCCAAAGTCCCTGCAGTCGCCATTCGGCCAAAAATGCGATCACAATCCGGGCCCTTACAGTTCACAAATGGATGGTTGCCAGGCACTCTGCGTGCCCTCCCGTGCACTTGCTGCAATTTGTTGCACCCCGGTCCCGATCGACTAGAATTGCGGGGTAAATCCCTGGTTGTCGCAAGCCGCCGGAATGACTTTTGCCGGTGCGCTGACCGGCCCTGGGGATTCTCGCCTGTTCCCTTTCAACTGCTTCTCCCCTTCATCGGCTTTCCGGTTCTGTTTTTTGAAAATCGTTCTCCCGGCGACGGAGGTGATTGTGTCAAATAACCAGTTAACATCGCTGTCGATGCTCGACCGGTTGCAGGGGCCAGAAAAAAATCGGGCCTGGGAAATCTTCGTGGCCATCTACCAGCCTTTTATCGCCACGCAGTTGGCCCGGGCCGGAGTCCGGGCTGCGGACATCGACGACCTGATGCAGGAGTCCTTTGCGCTGATGTACCGGGCCTTGCCGCAGTTCTGTCACAACGGAAACGCCGGGGCCTTTCGCAAGTGGCTGCGCACACTGGTTGTGCGCCGGGCCCTGCGGTATCTGCACCGGCGACAAAAGGCACCCCGGGACGGGCCCCTGTACGATCAGGCCATCGCCAGCTTCGGCGCGACTTTCGAGCATTCGTGGGAGCGCGAACACGACCGGCATCTGGTCAACCGGTTGCTGGAAATGGTCCGGCCGGAATTTACCGACACGACGTGGACGGCATTTCAGTTGCAGGTGATTCACGGCAACGCCGCGCGCGATGTGTCCCGGCAACTGGAATGTACCGTCAACGCGGCGCTGATCAGCAAGTCGCGCGTGTTGCGGCGGTTGCGCGAGGTTGGCAGGGGCCTGATCGAATGTTGACGGGCGGCGGCATTCCGGATTCCCACCCGACCGGCGAGCAGCTGCGCTCCTGGATGGCCGGCGGTGACATGGACGGCCAGTTGTTTCAGGAAATCGGGCAGCACCTCGCCGAGTGCGATTCCTGCCAGCAACTGGCCATGGAAACCGTTCCGGGACCTCTGGAAAACCTGGTTCGTTCCAGTGCGACTGCACACCGGCGTGACCCGGCAGTTCCGGGGGACGCCTACGAGCTGCTGGAAGAAGTCGGGCGCGGGGCGTCGGGCGTTGTTTACCGCGCGATCCACCGCAAGCTCGACCGGCCGGTCGCACTGAAAATGCTGGTTTCCGGCAGCCAGGCCAAACCGGCCGAGCTGGTGCGATTTCGCCGGGAGTCCGAAGCCCTGGCGCGGATGAATCATCCCCACATCGTCCAGGTTTTCGATGTGGGAGAACAGGAGGGTGTGCCTTTTCTGGCCATGGAATGGATCGAGGGCCCGACCCTGGCGCAGTATCTGCGGTCTCACACGATCACTCCGCGGATGGCGGCCAGGATGCTGGTTTCGCTGGCAAACGGAATTGGCCATGCCCACAGGCAGGGCATCCTGCATCGCGATCTGAAGCCGCAAAATATTCTGGTGGCATCAGCAGCGGTGGTCCGCTGCCCTGCCCCGCCCGCCAGTTGCGAC